>JBAPYY010000828.1:0-3409 GCA_049284975.1 Occallatibacter sp. | reverse complement strand
CCATAGCGCGCGCCAATCTTAACCAAGCCGGCGCGGATCTGGGCCTGTCGCGAGTGAATCTGGATTACACGGTCTTGCGCGCGCCTTTCACGGGCGTTGTGACGGTGCGCCAGGCGGAGTTGGGTGAGGTAGTTTCGCCCGGTTCGCCGGTGATTACGCTTTCGGACCTTGACCATATCTGGCTGCGCGCTTACGTGGAAGAGACAGATCTTGGGCGCGTTCACTGGGGTCAGGAAGCAACCGTTACCACAGACACTTTTCCGGGCAAGCAATACCACGGGCACATTTCGTTCATTTCGCCAGATGCAGAATTTACGCCCAAGAGTGTACAAACTTACAAGGAACGGGTAACGCTCGTCTACCGCATCAAGATCGACATCGATAACCCGAATCATGAACTGAAGCCGGGAATGCCTGCCGACGCTTCCATTGATCTTGCCCCTGGTAAGCAGGATGCCAGCACATCTGCGGCTGGTCCGGCCTGAAAATGATGGACGACATCCAATTTGCGATTGTGGCCGAGGGATTGACGAAAAGCTTTCCGGGAGTGAGGGCGGTCGATGCTTTGAGCTTTGATGTGCGCGCCGGAGAAATCTTTGGCCTGGTTGGTCCCGACGGAGCAGGGAAGACGACCACATTACGTATGTTAGCGGGAATCATGCCGATGGATGCGGGCAGGGCTCGGGTCGCAGGCTTCGATGTGGCGCGCGATCCGGAGAACGCCAAGCATGGTCTCAGTTATATGCCACAACGCTTCGGACTTTACGAAGACCTCACGGTGGATGAAAATATTCGCTTTTATGCGGACCTGTTTGGCGTGAAAAAGGCTGATCGCAGCGAGCGGTCGATGCAACTGCTAGCAGCCGCGGGCATGAGTGAGTTTCGCCAGCGACTGGCCGGCAAACTCTCCGGCGGTATGAAACAGAAACTCGGCTTGGTGTGCGCGCTGATCCATCGGCCCCAGGTCATTCTGCTCGATGAGCCGACCACAGGCGTCGATCCCGTTTCGCGGCGCGACTTCTGGCGCATTCTCTACGAATTGGCTGCGGAAGGCGTCGCAATTCTTACTTCGACGGCTTACCTTGACGAGGCAGAGCGTTGCCATCGCGTTCTTCTGCTTCATCAAGGCAAGGTGCTGTTCTGCGACACGCCGGTGAATCTTAAGTCCGGGTTTGGGAAAGGCGTGTTATCGATTACGGCGCCGAACCCGCGCGCGCTGCGGATCGAGCTTGAAGGTGCGGAGGGAATATCGAGTCTTTTGCTCACCGGCGATGGGTTGCATGTAGTTGTGGACGATGCGGCGCGGCGTGTTCCCGAGTTCGAGGCAAGGCTCAGACGCGCCAAGATTCCCTTTGATCCTATTCAGCGGGTCGAACCGTCCATTGAAGATTTGTTTGTCGATGCGGTTGGCGCAGGAGTTGCCTCTCATGCCTGAGATAGGTAATTCGGTGGTTGTCGAGAACCTCGTGAAGAGGTTCGGGGACTTTGTCGCCGTGGACCATATAGATATCGAAGTCCGCAAAGGCGAGGTCTTCGGCTTTCTAGGGCCAAATGGCGCGGGCAAATCTACCACAATTCGCATGTTGTGCGGATTGCTCAAACCCACATCGGGCCGCGCAGAGGTTGCAGGATTCGATGTGAGCCGAAAACCGGAGGCGGTGCGCCAGAACATCGGCTATATGTCGCAAAAGTTCTCCCTTTACAACGATCTGAAAGTGATTGAGAACATTCGATTGTTTGCCGGGCTCTATAGCGTGCCGCCAAGTGAGCTTGGAGGGCGGATTGAATGGGCGCTCTCCATGGCCAATCTCAAGGGCCAGGAAAATCTGATTACCGGAACGCTGCCCGGAGGGTGGAAGCAGCGGCTGGCGCTGGGTTGCGCGGTGCTACACAGGCCGCCTGTCATCTTTCTCGATGAGCCAACCTCCGGTGTGGATCCGATCACACGGCGCCAGTTCTGGGATCTGATTCATCAGATGGCCGAAGCGGGAGTTACAGTCTTTGTGACTACGCATTACATGGAAGAGGCTGAGTACTGCAACCGTCTTGCGCTGATTTTTCGCGGAAAGATTGTGGCTCTGGGAACACCGTCTGAACTGAAGCGCAATTCGATGAAAGGCGAACTGCTTTTGGTGGAGTGTGAACCGCTGGGCGCGGCTGTGGAAGCGCTGCAATCAGCGCCGAGCGCGATGGACGCTGCGGTCTTCGGAAAGGCTTTGCACTTGGTGGTTGCGGATGCATCCGTTTCAGCGCCGCTTCTCGAGAAATATCTAACGGAACACGGCGTGGCCGTAAGCCGTATGGAACAGATTCGTCCCAGTCTGGAAGACGTTTTTGTATCACTCACGACAGGCCGTGAAGCGGTGGAGGAGCGCAAGTCATGAGCCTGACTCGTCTGCTTGCCATCGCGCGAAAAGAAGTTGTGCAGATTTTGCGCGACGCGCGCAGCCTTATCATTGTCGTCCTCATGCCGGCCGTGCTGGTGCTGCTTTTTGGCTACGGCGTCAATCTCGACCTCAAGGGACTGCCCGTGTATGTGTTTGATCGCGACGGCAGCCAGCAGAGCCAGGACCTGCTCAAGCGCTTTCAGGCCAGCGAATATTTTCATATTGCGCGCGTGGTTGGCAGCTATTCCGAGTTGACTCGTGCATTGGACGACGGCCACGCAAAGATGGGAATTGTCATTCCCTGGGATTTCTCTCAGCGTCTGCGCGACGGCCGGCCCGCCCAGGTGCAGGCTCTCGTGGATGGCTCAGATGATAATACGGCCAATGTGCTGATCGGCTACTCGCAAGCTGTGGTTCAGGGGTACTCGTCCGAGGTGCAGATCGACTGGTTGCGCGAGCGAGGCCTGTCGATTCAACCAGCTGTGATGGGCGTGGAGACGCGCACCTGGTACAACGAGGACCTGGAAAGCAGCGCCTTCATCATCCCCGGCGTGCTGGCGCTGGTGATGTCGGTTATCGGCGCGTTCCTTACCTCGCTGACCATTGCGCGGGAGTGGGAACGAGGGACGATGGAGCAGCTGATTTCAACGCCTGTGACGGCGATGGAGATCATGCTGGGCAAGCTGGCGCCTTATTTTGTGCTGGGAATGCTCGACACCATTATCAGCGCGTTGATTGCAATCTATTGGTTTGACGTGCCGTTTCGCGGCTCATGGATTACGCTCATGGTTTCCTCAGCCATGTTTATGGTGGTGGTGCTATCGCTGGGGTTCTTTATCTCCGTGCTGGCTAAAAACCAGTTTGCGGCCAGCCAGATTGCGCTGCTGATTACCTTTCTTCCGGCGTTTCTGCTGTCGGGATTCCTTTTTTCGATTGATCAGATGCCCATCGCGCTGCAATGGATCACGCGCATTCTGCCGGCACGGTATTACGTTTCGGTGCTCAAGAAGATTTTCCTCAAG
>JBAPYY010000827.1:0-1992 GCA_049284975.1 Occallatibacter sp. | reverse complement strand
GAACAAGTCGCGGCTGTTGAAATTCTGCAAGTACCGGAACCCCTCCCACCACATCAGCTCCAGCGCATAACTCATTGCGATCTGCATATCTTTCCTTTCCACGCCGATTTCCATACACACAGAGCGTGCGTTAAAGTTAACTTCCGCCCCGCTGCCCATTTTCCGCAAGCGGAGCAACGTTGCCAATAACTCTCTATCTGAAAAGTCCCAGCAGATAACAGATCAGCAGAATCACCAGCACCGTGCCAAGCCCAATGCCTGCTCCTCCGCCGGTACCCCACCGGCCGTAGCCGTAGTATCCGCCGCCCCCGCCAAAAACGAGCAGAAGCACGATGATGATAATGATGAGCATTTCAGTTTTCCTTTTCTCTGGATGGTTACTCCAGGGTTATGCAGCGATTTATGTGTGCCGCTCGCGCACTCTTGGTGAGCGCGGCTAAAAGCGCGAGAAGCCCAGTTTCGCAGACTCAGAGAACTGCTGAGCATCGCGGGCCCGCTTCAAGGCGTCACTTAGCGTCCTCTGGAGAAATTCCTGCAGCGGGGATCTTCCATCTCGGTCGCCGTATTTCTGCACCGAGGGTCATCCATCTCAATCACCATGCGGTAAGGCAGTTTTTGGCAACGATAATCTTCCATCTCAATTCCCATGCCATTCAGCAGGCTCTTGCAGCGCGCGTCTTCTGTCTCAATCGCTGCGACCTTCGACCGGGGGTCATCCATTTCAATCACCGCACCGCAAGCAGGCTCTTGGACCCGAAGCGTCCTTTCAATGAACTGAGATGAGGTTGACGCAGCCTGGCGGACGCGGTCTGGTCAATACCAGACACCGCGTTGCGGCCTGATTTCAACTCAGGCAAGGTGGCTCTAACTCAGTTTTCCCCTCGTAATTAGGCGCCAAAACGCCGCCGGAGGGCCGGAAAGTTGTACTTAGCTAAATTGCTCAGCATTCATCACGCCTCAACCACGATAGATACAGGCGCCTCCACCAAAACGGCGGCAGTGATGCCAGATCAAACGGTTACTCACCACTGGGGCCGGCGCCCCCTCAACACTGCCGCCGCCTTTTAGGCATCCGATAAGAGCAGCCCTTCAACGGGTTTTTCGCGAAGTGCAGTAATCGTGCAAAATCACGTTGAGCAGCGACCTATGCACCTGAATGCGGTCGTTATGGGTGCGGCAACCATAAGCGGAATTCTAAAGCAATCCAGGCTGCGCGATTTTAGAGCGAGGCCAGCCCACATTCAGCAAATTGCATGGTTCTTATTGCTCAGACTGGGGTGATGTCAGGGCCTAGAGTGAGGTGTGTAAGGGCAGGTTGAAGACAGATCCCGCTAAAGCGGCGGGAATGAATGAACGCACTAAACCCCTTATGGTGGCTGATCAAGTCGCGCCGATCTTTGCGGCTACACACAGCACCTCACGCAACACAAGGAACCGCAGACACCTTAAAGGGGGGTCACATATGCGCGGACTCAAAACACTACTTGGAACAACAGCGTTGCTCGCGGGCCTGGCGATGGCGCCGGCCGCCAAAGCGCAAATAGAAATCAACCTGGGCGTTCAGCCGGTTTGTTCTTACGGCTACTACGATTACGCGCCATACGCCTGCGCGCCTATGGGCTTCTACGGGCCAGGGTATTTCTATAACGGCATCTTCCTCGGCATGGGCCCATGGGCCAACTGGGGCTATGGGCACGGCTGGGGCGGGCATCGCTTCAGCGCGGCTGGCGGCGGAAGCTATCGCGGCGGCGGGCCCCGCGGTGGCGCGGTGCGAAATGTTCGCGGCAACGGCGGCGCAGCCCACGGCGGAGCACGGCCGGCCGCGAGTCACAGCTCGGCTCCCCACGCAAGTGGTGGTCATGCCGCAGCCTCGCATAGCGGTGGCGGATCGCATGGCGGCGATGGTGGACATGCCGGTGGTGGTGAACGCGGTGGCGGCGGTGGTGGACACCGCTAACCAATAGCTGCTGAATAAGGCAGCGGGCAGTGCGA
>JBAPYY010000826.1:0-2636 GCA_049284975.1 Occallatibacter sp. | reverse complement strand
TGAAGTTCGACGAGATCGAACTGCTCGATGGCGCGCGGGAGAAGATCGATGCAATTGGAACCGGGCTCGATCTCGGGCCGATCAAAGGGAACGTCTACGGGAAGAACACAGGCAAGAACTTTCTGGTTCGCGCCGCGTCAGGGATTAGCTCGGTTCTCGCCGAAGTGGCGGGCAACAATTAGAGCGCTGCCTTTTCCGAGAGCGATATGCTGCGGGAGCGGCTGGCCGAGAACATCGGTACGGCTGGCGATTCCGAAGTAATGAGCCTCAATGCCAACAGTCGCGTAGTCGTTTCCGTGCCCGCCGACACCAAGATCTACGTCGTGTTCACCAAGCATGAACAAAGCCCTGCCGAACTTCACAAAGTAGTCGCCACAGCCCAGTAGATTGCCCGCAAAACAAACACTTCCTCTCTTCGCCCTGGCCCGCGTGCCAGGGCTTTCTGTGTGCTGTGAACGAATTCCGTTTGCGGTCAGCTTATGAGAGATTGGCGGCAGCAAGCCCTGTACCATCCACCACAAAACCGTTGTATCTGTTCTTCCCGCGCCTGCCGAGCTTCCAATGCTTTGCGGACTCTCCCGCTGTAGATCAGAGTCGTGGCTATTCAGGCAGCCAGCGCTTGGGTAAAGATCGGCCCAAATGACCCACTGTGCGTTTGGGGCAAAATCGATCCCGATTGCTCAATCTTGAAGTTGAGGCAAAATCGGTCCGGATGACCCACTGTGCGGTTGAGCAAAGTCGGCTCCCGTTGACCCAATCCGCGTTTGAGGAAAGATCGGTCCGGATGACCCACTGTGCGGTTGAGGCATCATCGATCCCGATTGCTCAATTTGGAAATGAGCAAAGATCGACCCCGATGCCTCAGTGTGGAGTTGGGACAAAATCGTGAGATGTGGGTAATAGACCCAGCTCTCCAGCCGGCGACTTCCGCATGGGATCATTCCGCCTTCCGCAATCTGCGCCTGACAGCGCTTATGAAGGGATCAAACGGAGCTTCCCACAACGCCTGCAGAAATATGTATGCTCCCAGTTCCATTGGAGGCGAGGATAGACCTCGCGGTTATAACGGGCTATCCGACGAAAACTCAGAAGCATCCCGCCAACGCACGCAATACCGAGAAGCAACAGAATTGTGACCGTGTTGCCCAATGCCAGAGCGGACTTAGAACGATTGAGAATACCGACGAGACCAACAAAGCCCCAAAAGAAGGTAAAGCATATGGGTATTCCCCATAGGAGCAGAGATCGTCCGTATCCGCGAGGATCTGGCGGTGCAGCAGCTTGAGCAGAAAAGGATTGACTCGTCCCTGAACTGAACGTGCCAGAATATGCCCGGGTTCCCTGTTGATAGAGGACGGGCGCAGCCACGATGTTCGTGGTCCCGCACTGGTCGCATTGATACGGATTCAACTGCGATACAGATGCCATTCCGTTGCCCCTGACCTGGCGACAGCTTGCGACACCGGTCCCTCAGATTGAGATTTTAGCCCGATTTTCCCAAATTAAGCCAGATCACAGGCAAGGTTGAGGCTCGGCGCGCGTCACCCTAACCGCCAAACTCACACAGACGATTGAAGATAGAGCGATTTCCCGTAGCGGTCTCCGTCGGGAAATTTGACCGAGTTCCGGTTCCGAACCATTCTCTCGTTCGACACGGATGCCCCGAGCAGCCGGGTCCAGGAGAGCAAACCTATGAGAACCGCACTGACCTACTGGGGGCGCTCGCAAGCGTCCGCTCCAACCTCCACGCTCGTCATCCACCGTCCTGACCAAATCAACTGGGTGCGTGTCGCTCTCCAGTTCGCGTTGGGCATCATTCTGATGGGCAATCTCCTTGTACCATTTGCAGCGAAAGCCCAAAACCTCGGAACGTCTCCCCAGTTCGGCCAGGCTGTCCAGGGACAGCAGGCGACCACGGTCGAGGGCACCGTCCTCAACATTGTGAACTGGAGCTGCAACGTCATCGCTCCTGTGATCGCGGTTGCCTGCCTGGGAATCGCAGGTTGGCACTTCAAAAGTGGCCGCGGCTATATGGGCTGGGGCGTTACAGGCGTATCCCTGATGGTGATCTCCGGTCTTGGACGCATGGCCGAGGGCTTCATCACCCAAGCGCAAGGCATTCAGTAAAGGGAGCGCCGAGCAATGCAACCGCCACAGTTCCTTCTCGACCTGCTGCAACTGCTGCTCGATCTCGCGGTGCCGGCGGCGTTCTGCACGCTGGCCGCCGCGGGAGTGAGCCTGCGGCATGAAGGAGGGGTCAACTTCCATGTGAACGGCCGCACGGGCAAGTGGGTTCTGTGGACGATCGTCCTTTTGACTCTCCCGCAGTTCTTGTCATGGATCGCGGCGCAAGGGATCAACATTCCTGCAGGGAGCGGGTCGGTGGGCACGAGTTGGCTGGCCAGCATGGAGACGGTCTTCAAGAACTTCGTCAATCAGATCGTTGTCGCGAAGTTGGTACCCGTGATTGCAGCGTATTTCGTCCTGAAGGCAACACTCGATGGCGCGGCAGGCGAGAATCCGCTCGGCTCCATTGTGGCGGCTCTCTTCTTGATGTCCCTGTCGGCCACGATGCAACTGATGCAGGGTTGGAACTCGGGAGGGCAGTACGCGATGACCGACATGCTGACTTCCCT
>JBAPYY010000825.1:0-2694 GCA_049284975.1 Occallatibacter sp. | reverse complement strand
GCGGGGAACAGGGATCGGACAAGACGGACGGCTTTCGTTTCCGCAGCAGCCGCTGGAGAGATAATTAAAGTCAGAGGAAAGAAAAGAACATTTTGAAACGACTCGCTATTCTCGGTTCCACCGGCTCCATCGGCCAAAGCACCCTTTCCATCGTCGAGCAGTTTCCCGATCGCTATTCGGTAGCCGCACTGGCCGCCGGGCACAACATCGACGAAGCCTTTGCGCAGGCTGTTCGCTGGCGTCCGCGCCTTGCGTCCATGGCCACAGAAGAGATGGCCGCTGAGCTTTCCGCAATGCTCAAGAAGGCCGGCGTCTCCGGCATCGAAGTGGTTTACGGAACCCAAGGCACCGTCGCATGCGCCACCTTGCCTGAAGCGGATTTTGTGGTCTCCGCTATCGTAGGTGTCGCGGGACTCGAAGCCACACACGCGGCAATTCTGGCCGGCAAGCCCATCGGCCTGGCCAACAAGGAGTGCATGGTTGCGGCCGGCGAAATTCTCACCGCAGCGGCCCGCGAGCGCAACGTCCCCATCCTGCCCATCGACAGCGAACACAACGCCGTTCATCAATGCCTGCGCGTCGGCGCGCATCGCGAGGTCAAAACCATCTGGCTGACGGCCTCCGGCGGACCATTCCGCAAGCTGCCGCTTGACCAATTCGCCAGCATCACGCCAGAGCAGGCGCTCAAGCACCCCACGTGGGTGATGGGCCGCCGCATCACCATCGACTCGGCCACCATGCTCAACAAAGGCCTGGAAATCATTGAGGCTTGCCGCCTCTTCGACGTGACTCCCAGCCAGGTGCGCGTGACGGTTCATCCGCAGTCCACGGTTCACTCGCTGGTGGAGTACGTGGACGGTTCCATACTGGCGCAAATATCCGTCACGGACATGCGCCTGCCTATTCTGTACGCGCTCGCGTACCCTGAGCGCCCGGCCTCTACCCTGACCTTCGATCTGGCCGCGCTCAGCCATCTGGAGTTCGAGCAGCCCGACTTCGAGCGCTTCCCTTGCCTGCGCCTGGCCTTCGAGGCCGCAGAAAAAGGCGGAGCACATTGCATCGCTCTCAACGCCGCCGATGAGGTAGCCGTGGAGGCTTTCCTGGAGCGGAAAATCCCCTTCACCGGCATCCCGCGTACAATTGAAAAGGTACTCGAATCTACGGTCGAGTCGCACCCGGCCACCATTGCCGGCGTGCTAACCGCGGACCGGGAGGCGCGCCAGGTTGCTCGCGCGCTGCTGGCATGAAATTGGAAAGCCTGCTTAATCAACTGGCTTTAGTTGAAGGGTACGGGCTTCAGCCCGTACATCTGTGGCAGGTGTGGACTTGGGCTTTAGCCCCTGAGGAACATTAGTTCCGGAAACTTGTTTTCCCTCAGTGGCTAAAGCCAAAGACAAGGGTCGGCATTGAACGGACGGGCTAAAGCCCATCCCCTTCAACTCCACATCGCCCTGAGAATTTGATCGGCAGAGCATTCTGTCGAAGGGATAAATCGAACATTTATGCATGAATTTCTGGTTTCTGTCGCCGCCTTTATCGTCCTCGTCGGCGTCATGGTCGTGGTGCACGAGTTCGGCCACTTCGCTGTTGCCAAGCTGTGCAAGGTCCGCGTCGAGGAGTTTTCCTTCGGCTTTGGCCCGCGGCTTTTCGGCTATAAACACGGCGACACCGACTACAAAGTTTGCCTGCTGCCCGTAGGCGGCTTTGTCAAAATGGCCGGCGAGAATTTCAGCGAACTTACCGATGCAGCCACCGGCACGGCCACAGTAGCTCCACCCGAGGACCCCGGCGCGCTCACCTCGCACCCCCGATGGCAGCGCATTTTGATCGGCTTCGCCGGTCCCTTCGCCAACTTTGTGCTGGCTTTTGTACTGATGATTTTCTACTTCGGCTGGCTAAACGAGGTTCCCGTCAACGAAGTCAAATCCACTACCGTGGAATGGGTCACTCCCGGCTCGGCGGCGGCACAGGCGGGCTTCGAATCAGGCGACATTATCCGCCACTTCGACACAGTAAACAATCCCGATTGGGAAGACATCTACGACCATGACAAGCTGAACCCCGACCAAACCCTCCCGGTAACGGTCGAGCGCGGCGGCGCGACGCTGCAACTGAGCCTCCATGTTCCCGCCTCCGCCAAATCCAATAGCTTTGAGCCCGGCGACGAGGGCCTTTTGCCGGAATTGGTGCTCGACCCCATTGCTGTCCACGAAGTGCAACCGGGATCCCCAGCCGCGCAGGCCGGCTTGCGCAGCGGCGACGTCATCCAGTCCTTCGATGGTCACCCATTCCATACAGTCAACCCCACGCTGCTTGCGTACATGAAGGCTGGGCAAGGCAAACCGCTTACTCTGGTCATTCTGCGCAACGGTGTTGCCCTCGCGCCCGTTGTCGCCCATCCCGCGAGGCTCCAAGGCGGATGGAAACTTGGCTTTGTTGCCGCAGCGCCGCCCTTTCGAAACGATCCGCTCCCTCTCGGAAAAGCTATGGCCAAGTCCCGAGAGTTCTGCGCGGACAAATCGCTGATGATCTTCGATGTGCTGGGAGGCCTCTTTACACACAAGGTTTCAGTCTCTCAGCTTGCCGGACCGGTGGGCATCGCGCGCATGGCCGGCGATGCCGCGGAGACAAAAGGCTGGGGAACAAAGATTGGGCTGGCGGGAATGATCAGCCTCAACCTCGGCATCCTCAATC
>JBAPYY010000824.1:0-2601 GCA_049284975.1 Occallatibacter sp. | reverse complement strand
TTCCAACCATTGTTGTAATTGTCCTCCTCATGTGGTTTGTACTGTTTGACCGCAATCGGCCAGGCAAACTTCGAGAAGGCTCGGAGCTTTTGATTGGATCGGCATTTTTCTCCTTGCTGGCAACGCTGGCGGCTCGCGGTTTAGCGATCAGTGTTCCATTCAAGGCTAGACCGATCGCAAGTCCCTTGCTTCACTTCCGCCTTCCCTACGGCGGGTCTCTGGTCCTAATCCATTGGAGTTCGTTTCCGAGCGATCATGCGGTGCTGCTCTGTGCATTGGCCACTGGCATATTCCTGGTGTCCCGCCGGGTGGGTTGGTTTGCAGTCCTTTGGGTTGCCTTGGTTATTTGCTTTCCGCTCTTGTACATTGGTGTTCATTGGCCCACCGACATTCTCGTGGGCGCGGCCATTGGCGTTTCATTCGCGCAATTGAGCCGGATTCCCCGAATTCGGGAGTTCGTGCGGCGAGCAACTACGGATTGGCACCGCAATCACCCGGAACTCTTCTTCCCGGCGCTTTTTCTGTTTAGCTACGGAGTCGTCACGCTCTTCGAAGATGTCCGTCGTTTACTGAAGTTGCTCTGGGGTTTGGTTTGATCCGTCAGGTTCGGCCTGGGGAACGGTCTAAATAGGAGCTCGGAGTGCATCCCTCATTATGTATGAGCGAAACGAGGACCCGAAAGTGTGATCAATGCACGTAGGTCAAAATGAAAATATGGTATAAGACAAAATCGCGGCCGGCCGCTTGCCGAAGTTAGGAGAAATCGATGAGTGTCTATAACATCCTTCAAGAACTAGAGGCTACTGGCCGCCCCATTCGTGTCGGAATGGTTGGAGCAGGCGCAACCGGCCGGGCCATAGCACTGCAGCTTGGTACGCCTGTGCCGGGGATGCGGCTTGTAGCGATTGCCAATCGAACTCACTCAAACGGCGAGCGAGCGTTTCGGGAGGCGGGCTTCACGCAGTGGGCGCGCATTGAATCTTCCCAGGAAGCGGCACGGAACATTGACAGAGGAGTACCGGTCCTGACGGACGATCCTTTTCTGTTGACCGGTTGTGACGCCATCGACGTGCTGCTGGAAGTGACGGGCACAATTGAGCCTGCCGCCGGTGTGGTGCAGGATGCATTCAAACACGGGAAGCACGTGGTCCTCGTGAATGCTGAGTTGGACTCGCTGATCGGCCCGATCCTCAAGGCAAAAGCTGATGAGGCCGGCGTCATTCTGACGCATACGGATGGGGACGAGCCAGGAGTCGCGATGACCCTTTTGCGTTACCTGCAAACGTTGGGTCTTAGGACCGTCGCCGCGGGCAACATCAAAGGCATGGTTGACTACTATCGAACGCCGGAGACGCAGCGGGCATTTGCAGAAAAACATAATCAGGACGTTAAGAAAGTCACTTCGTTTGCTGACTCGACGAAGTTATCGATGGAAGCGACGGTTCTGGCCAATGCGACTGGATTCCATGTTGGCCGACGGGGCATGTACGGGCCACCTTGCGGATATGTGCGAGAGGTTGCAAGTCTGCTACCCGCCGAGCAAATGCTGGAGACTGGGCTCGTAGACTTCGCGCTCGGTGCAGCTCCTCACACCGGTGCTTTCGTGATTGTTCACGAGGACTCGCCGCTAAAGAAAGTGCAACTGGCCTATTACAAACTCGGTGATGGTCCATTTTACGTTTTCTATACACCATTTCACTTACCTCACCTTCAGATCGCCTCGACTATTGGGCGTGCCTTTATTCATCGTGACGCGACTGTTGCACCCATCGCCGGTTCCGTCTGTGAAGTGGTGGCGGTTGCCAAGCGCGATCTGAAAGCCGGCGAGCGCCTCGACGGCATCGGCGGGTTTTGCACATACGGGCTTATCGACAACGTATCGTCGGCTCGAGATATGGCGGCTCTCCCAATTGGTCTTTCGGACGGCCTCAAACTGCGCCGGGATATTGCGAAGGATGATGTCCTGTCCCTCAACGATGTGGAGGCAATGCCTGGAGGGATCGTCGAGAGTCTTTGGGTGGAGCAGAACGAACGCTGGCCAGTTGCAATGCATGAACTAGAGCAAGCGAAACATGCTTTATCAGTTGGAGGAGTTCGATGAGATCGCTTCGTCTCCACGACGCATTTGATCAGAGTCTTTCTGTCGAGCGTGTCGGTTTTAACCTCAGACTCGCCGCGCTCCAGGCCCGCGCCAGCCATGCTTAATCGATCCTTCTGGAAGGGCCGCCGCGTATTCCTGACCGGGCATACCGGCTTCAAGGGAAGTTGGTTGTCGCTTTGGCTAAATGCGCTTGGGGCCAACGTTACTGGTTTCGCGCTCGATCCGCCTACCCAGCCGAACCTGTTCGAACAGGCGGAGGTTGCGAACGCAATCCGTTCGATTCACGGTGACATTCGTGACTTTCCGCAACTTAAGGGTGCGATTGCCGAGTGTGCTCCGGAAGTGGTCATTCACATGGCTGCGCAGTCAGTCGTGCGCCGCGGATACGAGGATCCCATCGAGAACTACTCGTCGAACGTGATGGGGACCGTCCATTTGCTGGAGGCGCTGCGGCAACTAAGACGGCCGTGTGCAGTTGTCAACGTTACCAGCGATAAGTG
>JBAPYY010000823.1:0-4900 GCA_049284975.1 Occallatibacter sp. | reverse complement strand
CCCGCACACTCGGCTCCACGGACAATCCCGGCCTCAGTTCGTGATTGGGATCCTCGCTTGCCAGGTCGGTAAAGTCCACCCTCACTGGAACGCGCTGGACGACTTTTACATAATTTCCCGTCGCATTTTCCGGCGGAAACAGCGACAGCACCGAGCCTGTGGCGCCGCCTATCTGCGTAACCTTGCCGTGATAAGTCTTGCCCGTCGAGTCCACTTCAATCTCCACCGGCTGGCCGGCAGCCATGTGCCGAAGCTGCGTTTCCTTGAAGTTGGCCGTCACCCATAAGCCTTCAAGGGAAACCAGCATCAGCAGGTTCTGGCCCGGCGCGACGTTCTGGTTAATCTCCACGCTCTTGCGGGTGATGATGCCCGCCTCCGGAGCAACAATTTTCGTGTAGCTCAAGTTCAGTTTGGCCTGGTCGAGTTGCGCCTCCGCCTGTGCTACCTGAGCCTGAGCCTGCTTGGCGCGGGCTGACTGCGCGGCCACCTGCTGGGGGCCGGTCTGGGCGTACTTCAATCCGGCTAGCGCCTGCGCCTCGCGCTCGCGAGCCACTTTCACGCCCTCGCTCGCAGCCTCTTCCGAGTGTCGTGCGTCAGAGAGCGTCGCCTTGGCTGCATCAGCCGCTGCCGTCGCTGCATCAAATTGCTGCTTGCTGATCACATCCTTCTCGACCAGCGGCTTGTACCGCTCCAGATCTGCCTGCGCTTTGAAATTGTTTGCCTTGGCCTGAGCAACGCGCGCGCGCGCCGCTTCGAGCTGCTGCTCCGCCTGCACCACACCGGCTTGAGAGCCGCTCAAATTAGCGTCGGCTGAAGTCAGATTGCTGCCCGCGTTCACGCTGGTGATGGGCACATTCACATTAGCCGCAGCGGCGTTGGCCTGCGCGCTCTCGAGCGCCGCTTCGGCATTCTCCACCGCAACTTGATAATCCGCCGGGTCAAGCTCAGCAATTGTGTCGCCCGCCTTCACCACCTGGTTCTCATCCACATAAACCTTGGCGACCTGGCCGGCAATGCGCGCGCTCACCTGAATCAGATGGCCGTTCACCTGCGCATCGTCGGTGCTTTCGCTATAGGTCGAGTGCCACCAAAGGCCGATTGCAACCAGCGCGAGCACCGCAATCACCGCAATAATAATGCCCCTGCGGCGGGATTGCGGCTGTATGCTTTCAATCTCTTCGGCCGCATCGTTTGGGGGTGTTGGAATTGAATCCGCCACGTTTACTTCCCTCCTACAAATTTCCTGTAATCCTCGCCTGCTCCCAGTGCACGCGCCAAGCTGAGCTTGGCTACATTATGCCGGTAGAGGCTGGTCACGTATTGGTCGTTGGCCTGGGCCACGGATTGCTGAGCCTGGCTCACTGCCAGATTATCGCTTACGCCATTCGCGTAGCGTTGTTGAGCCTCGCTGAGCGCCTCAGTTGCCAATTCGACTGAGGACCGCGCAACCTCCACCTGCTTCTGCGCAGAGGCAATGTCCAGCAGCGCATCGCGCACATCCGCGTCTACCTGCGCATTTTTGTCGCTCAGTTGAGCCTGCGCCGTGTCCAGTTGCGCCTGCGCCACTTTTGCCTCGCCACGCAACCCGTACTCCCTGAAAAGCGGAATGCTCAGCGTGCCCGATGCGTCGCCGGTGCCATGCGAGGTCTTCGGATTCACGCCAATGTCGCCGTAGTCCGCGTTGGCTGTGATCGTGGGCAGACGGTCGGCGGTAGCCGCCTTGCGCTGCTGCTCGGCCGCCTTGGCCTGCTCCACCATCGCCGCCAGGTCCTTTCGGTTGGCGTGGGCATCACGGATGGCTTTGTCCACATCAATCTCGTCAAAGGCCGCATAGGGAGCCTTGTCGGCCAGATTGAAGCTCTGCGCCAAGGGAATCCCAATCGCCCGCGCCAGCGCCAGCTTGTCCTTCTCCAGAGCGTTTTTGGCTACAATCAACTTCTGTTCCAGCGATTGGTAATCCACGCGCGCCCTGAGCTCATCCAGCAGCGGCGCAGTCCCGGCCTCGTGATTGGCAACCGCCTGATCGAGCGATACTTTGGCCGTCGCTACCTGCGCTTCTAAGCTGGCAATCTGGGTTTCGTCGGCCAACGCCAGCAGGTACGCGTTGCCCGCCACGAGCACCACTAGCTCGCGCGCGTCCTGGGCTGACAATTGCGCGGCTGCAAAGTTGTGCCGAGCCGCCAGATAGTTGTGCAGCGAAGCCACATCGATCAGTGACCAGCTCAGCGAAGCACGCAGATCGGTAAATCCGAACGGCCCAATAATGGTGGGAAAACCGGGAATGCGCAACCCCTCGGCGGGCAGATCTTCCTGCATCACCGTTTCCTTGAAGCTGGCATCCACTGAAGGCAGCAGGGCTTGCAACTGGCTCAGCCTCTCGCCGCGCGCCGCCGCCGCCTGTGCGCTGCTCAAAATCACGCCGAGATTGGCCTTGAGCGCTCGCTGTATGGCGTCGTCCAGCGTCAGGTCAATAGCCTGCGCCGAGACCTCGCCCCGGGCCACGCTGCCCTGAAAGCTTGACGCGGTCGGCTGTGTCGATGCGCTGGGCGGCGTCTGCGCGGCCAGCACCATTGGGGACAGCACCATGAGGCCCAGCGCCCATGAGCAGGCGATGGGCCGAATCGAGCTGTTGTTTGAAGTATTTGAGGGCATCAAAACCGTTCGACTCTCACTAAAGCGCTGTTGACCCTGAAATTGTTCGCTCTATTATGGATGCGAAAAGCGCCCGGCAGGGTTCGTATATGTAGTGTATCGAATGAGCGTGCCAGAGCGAACCTTGCTCCGCTGCGCTGATCCCTGACCCCTGATCTCAGCCTCATTCACCTTTCCGCCAACTCGTGCAGCAGTTGCGATGCCAGCGAGCACAATCCCAGGCGAAAAATCTCACGCACCCCCTCCGGGCTCCATCCGGCTGCTCGCGCCCCGCCATGCGTCTGCAGTAGCGTGGCCGTTTCAGCGGGAGTGAACCCGGCTACGGCGCGCAACACAAATACTGTCCGCTGCGCGGTGGGCAGGCTTTCCAGCCAGATTCTCACCCGTTCGCGCTCCGGCCCGCCAATCATCTTTTCCAGTTCCGTGGTCGAAATGCCGGCCGAGGCCAGATCGTCGTCCTCTATGCAGGTTGACACCGGCTCCAGTCGATTGGGCGCGACCAGACCGTCGGGACTGCGCTTGGCGAGCAAGCCCAGCGCCGCGGCTACCAACGCCCGCCGGCCGCTCTTGCGCGCCTCTTCCAAGTTGTGGCAGGCGGAAACCTCCGCATTGGCAATCGCGCTCTCCACCAGGCTCACGCTTTGTTCGCCTTCGCCCACCAGCATTGAGGCCAAGCTGTAAAGCCGAGCGGCAATTTGTTCCACCACGATGTCCATGCCTGTGATGGCTTCGGACACCGCCGCCTCATCTTGGAGATGGCCATTCATAATCCCATGTACTTTCTTGGAAAAGGCTTCGGCTTCGGCGAGGATCGACTGAGGCGGGGTCACGTTCTCCTTCGGCAAATTGGATTTATCGGGCATGGAGATGCCTCTTTCTGAGCAAGCACAGCGAGTCGAAGAATCTGCGTTTTCGGGGAAGCGGCAAGCTCGCTCAACTTTTATCCTCAACCCCGCGGGCCGCGCTGGTCAATCTCGCTCACCCAACCGACTACCAGGGCGCGTCATTCAATATTTTTTGCCATGAGTTGTACTCCTCTTGGGTCAGGTAAGAAACGTCCCAGCCGGCGGGTAGCATCGGGATGGTCGCATTGGGTTTCACCTGCCTGAAGTAATTCCGCGACGCCGTGAAGAAATTGAACAACGAGCAATCCCGCAGCGCGACTCGAGAGAGCAGGTACTGCTGTGTCTTCGCGTCAAGCTTTGGAATCACATCGACGTCCTGATGCTCGATCTTGCATTGTTCCATCAAGAACTTCGTGTCCGCCTCATTCAGCCCTGTAGCCGTCGCCGCCGGCATCTTTCCCCCGTTGGCTCCGGCCTTGACCAGCAATTCGAGAACGGCTCGATTGGCGTTCGCCTGGGCGACCCAGAAGGCCGCTTTTCCCTTGTTATCCAGCAGGTTCACATGCGCGCCTCGCGCCAGCAGCAGTTGTGCAATCTCGGACCTGCATCCGCTGCAGGCCGCAAAAAACAACGCGGTCTCGCCGTTGTTGTCCTTGTGATTCACTACCGCGCCATGGTTCAACAGAAGCCGCGCATTGTCCGCTGAGCAGCCGCTGCACGCCGCGGCAAACAGCGGAGTCCGGCCAAGCATATTCACGTGATTCACATCCGCGCCTCGGTCCAGCAACAGGCGCACCAATGCTGTCTCGGCCGTCCCGGCTGCCTCATGCAACGCGGTCGAGCCATTCGCCGTCAACTGGTCCACGGGAACACCATGATCGAGGAGCAGCTTCACAGTCTCGGCATGGCCAAACTCCGCCGCAATCGTCATCGGCGTGGTCTCCAGGTACTTGTCCATGACGTCGGTGTTTGCGCCCTTTGCCACCAGCGCCCGCACAATCTCTGTATTGCCGCGTTGCGCCGCCATCGTGATGACGGCCTCTTCGCTGATGGGGTCTTTGAAGTTCACATCGGCGCCCCGGTCGATCAGCAGCAACGCAATGTCCGTGGCGTCCCAGGTCACAGCATATGAGAGCGGCGAAATGTTCTTGACGCCAAAGATGTTCTCCGCCATCGCGTTCACATTCACGCCCAGGTTGAGCAGCAATGTGACCCGGCCAATATCCTTGGCTTTAATGGCCGCAAACAAATCGTCGGTTGTGTCGGCGAAACAAACTACGCTGGCCATCGCAAGCGCCATCACGATCACAAAAGCAAAGAATCCAATCTTCCTCATCGCGGCAACCCTCCTTACTGAATTGCAGCCCGTAATTCTCTTTGGGATTCAATGGCAACCATTCTAC
>JBAPYY010000822.1:0-2634 GCA_049284975.1 Occallatibacter sp. | reverse complement strand
GTGATCACCGCCGGATTTTTCTCTTTCAAAAAGCGCGCCACGCCCGAGAAAGCGCCGCCTGAGCCAACGCCATTCACAAAGGCGTCTACGCGACCTTCCATCTGTTCCCAAATCTCGGCCGCCGTGGTGTCATGGTGAAACTTTGGATTGGCTTGGTTCTCAAACTGCAGCGCGGTAAACGAGCCGGGAATCGCCGCTCCAGTCTCTCGTGCGCGCTGAATTGCGCCGCCCATGCCTTCATCCACGGGCGTGCGCACTACCTCCGCTCCAAAGCCGCGCATCAGAATGCACTTCTCCTCGGCGAAGCCCTCGGGCACAAACAACTTCACTTTGTAGCCGCGATTGACCCCAATCAGCGCGAGGCCGACGCCGGTGTTGCCCGCCGTGGCCTCGATAATCGTTGACCCCGAGTGTAGAAGCCCCTTCGCTTCGGCATCCAGAATCATGCCCAGTGCGGCGCGATCCTTGATGCTGCCGCCGGGGTTGAGAAATTCCAATTTGGCAAATACTGCGGCCGACGGCTGCTGTGCAACGCGCGTCAGTTCGAGCATCGGCGTCGAGCCTACAAGCTGTGTAATGTCGGCGGCAACGCGCAGGGCAGGCGAATTCAAACGTGTGGTTTCCATGCGGGGTCCAGTTTATAACGCCCGGCCAGCGGCCGGCCTACTTCCTCTCCGGCAGAACATTCTGATTCACCACTCGTACAGTCGGGAAGTAGCCAGTGCGTGTGCGCACGTTGAGCTTGCCGTGGTGCTTTGCCTTGGCCGTGACCTCCACCTTCCGGAAGCCCGGTTCGCTGGTCGGCTTGGTCGAGTGGTACCCAAGCATGTATTGGTTCCGGATGTCGCGCGCCACCTCGGCGGCAATCTGGTCAATCTCTTCAATGTTTTTGGGGAAAAACGCCATGCCGCCGGTCTCGGTCGAGAGCATCTCCAAAGCTTTGCGCGCTTCTTTCACCTCGGACCGGCTCATATCCTCGTCGCCGAAGAGCAACCCTATCGTATAGATCACTGGCCCCGAGAGCTGCTGAACCCGGCGGATGGCCTGATCCTGACTGATGGTCGAGGCGTTGTCGTCGCCATCGGTAATCAGGACGATAACCTGCTTGGAGTGCTTGGCGTCGCTCGCCAGATGGTCGGCTGAAGCGGCCACGGCATCGTAAAGCGCCGTTCCGCCGCGCGCTTCAATGTGCGATAGCCCCTCGCGCAGCTTGTTCACGTCGGAAGTAAAATCCTGGTCGATGAAGGCCTCGTCGGAAAAGTTCACAACGAACGCCTCGTCCTGTGGGTTGGAAGCCTGAATCAGGTCGAGCGTGCTCTTGTTCACTGAGCGGCGCTTGGTGCTCATTGAACCGGAGTTGTCCACCACCAGCGCAATCGAAACTGGAAGGTCGGAGTGCAGAAAGCTGATAAGCGTCTGCGGAACCCCATCCTCCAACACGTCGAAGTCTTCCTTTTTCAGATCCGGAACCGGCTCCTTGCCTTCGAGCACTGTGCAGTTTAGACCCACCTCTTCCACGTCGGTATGCAGAACATAGCCCTCGGGCAGCTTCTGCACTGCCGGAGGAGCGGGCTGCTCATTGTCTGGCGAGCGAACCGGGTCGCGGTCCACCGTGAGCGATGGAGCCTTGGCCGGAGTTTGCGCAGCCGGCGGCAGTTGTTGCGCGGCGAGCGCGAGAGTCGCGCCCGCAAAAAGTAGCGCGAAGACCGCATGATGGCGAAAGCTCTTGGAAATCAGTGGAAGCATGGAAGATAAATTGAGGCAATCCCCGCGAGAATTAGCCTTCAATCTCACTTTACGCCACTTGCCGTCGCGGGTCAGCCTGAGAGACAGCCCCACAAGGCCACAAAGTCCCCTGCGATACAATCGAGTCATGCGGCGATGAGTCCCCGAGCACGCAGCATGGGACATTCGAGCGCAAATTCCATCGCTGCACCAGGGAGCAAGACCCTCCTCATGGCTCATATTTTCCCCTTTCGCGCCTGGCGCTACAATCCCTCCTCTGTTCGGCTGGAGGACGTGGTAACTCAGCCTTATGACAAGATTTCTCCCTCCATGCAGCAGGCTTATTACCAGCGCAGCACGTCCAATCTGGTGCGCATCATTCTGGGCTTGCCGGAGCCGTCCGACGCCGAGCGCGGAGAGAGCGTTTACACCCGCGCGGCGCGTGACTTTACCGCGTGGCGCAAACAGGGCGTGCTGGCGCAGGAAAAAGACCCATGCATCTTTGCTTATGCGCAACGTTTCAAAGTGCCTGGCACCGAAGTCACGAAGGAGCGGCGCGGATTCATTGCTCTCGGCCAACTTCACGACTACGCCGAGAAGGTTGTCTTCCGCCACGAGCAAACCCTCAGCAAGCCCAAAAGCGACCGGCTCAATTTGTTGAAGGCCACGCACGCTCATTTCGGACAAATCTTCATGCTCTACTCCGACCCGGCTGGAAAAGTCGAGAAATTTTTGTATGACGGCGCGGGCCCCGCCGATGCCGAAGCAACCGACGAGTACGGCGTGCTACACCGCTTATGGAGGGTCAGTGATCCGGCCATCATCAGCACGGTGACCGCGGCCATGGCAGATAAAAAACTCATCATCGCCGACGGGCATCACCGCTATGAGACCGCACTGAATTACTCC
>JBAPYY010000821.1:0-5746 GCA_049284975.1 Occallatibacter sp. | reverse complement strand
CCAAACAGTCCATAGCCGTCCTGGGCAATTTTCGCGCTGGCCGCCGGAAGAAGCGTGGACCAATCCAGGTTCAGATTCCACCCGAAGAAGAGGTTGTCCCATCCGGCAGGCACCATCTTATGCAGCGTATCGGGCGCTACCTTGACCATGGCGATAATGCCCACGGCAAACGATGCAATGGCGAGAATACAGAACTGAACTACCTCCGTGATGACCACGCTGATCATGCCGCCTTTGATGACATAGACCGCCGTGATGGCGACCAAGATGAGCGCGTACTGATTGGGCGACAGATGCCAGGGAAGAAACGTGGCGGCAAACTTTCCTATGCCTTTGAATCCATAGGTGAAGAAGCCGATGATACTGACAAAAGCGTAGATGACGACGATGAAGTGCGACAGTTGAGCGCCTCGCCCGGTGCCGAAGCGCGTTTTGATCCACTCCGCGCCGGTCATCACCTTGGAGCGCCGCAACCATGCGGAAAGATAGACCATCAGGAATATCTGGTTGAAAGTGGGCCATAGCCAAGGAATCCAAACGCTTTTCAGGCCGTAAATGAACATCCAGTACACCAGCAGCATGGTGCCGCTGATGTCAAACATTCCCGACGCATTAGAGATGCCAAGCACATACCAGGGCATCTTGTTGCCGCCCAGGAAATAGGCCTGCATGTTTTGCGAAGCGCGGTGCGAAACCCAGTAGCCGATGAGCACTGTGCTCAACAGATAGGCCACAATAATCACGATATCCAGAACGTGCAGGTGCATTCGTAACCTCAACTTCCGCTAATTGCATTGCTCATCCGCGCCTGGCGGAAACTGCGACGCCGCTTTTCGGCCGTCCTGACCGGACCGCTGCGTTTGCAGAGCGACAAAATGCCTCATTTCTCTCGCGCACATACCTTTTCACACTCAAGGCGCATTGCGCAAGCCCGCCCATCCTTTTTAATACGCCGTGAAACCTTCTGCAAAAACGTTTGATTAGAGTTTGAGTCTGGGACTATACTTGCGGCACACTATCATTGAGGGAGCACGCGTCATGAAGTACGGGCATTTTGACGACGAAAGTCGCGAGTACGTGATCACCCGGCCGGATACACCTCTGCCGTGGATCAACTACCTGGGTTCCCAGGCTTATTTCGGAATTATCTCCAATACGGCCGGAGGATATTCGTTCTATCGCGACGCGCGCCTGCGCCGGCTCACCCGATACCGGTACAACAACGTGCCTATGGATTCCGGTGGGCGCTATGTATATCTGCGGGACGATGTATCGCAAGATTTCTGGTCTCCGTCTTGGCAGCCGACGCGCCACGAACTGGAGGACTTTTCCTGCCGCCACGGCATGGGCTACACGGTAATCGGGTCCACCTACAGCGGTGTTGAGGCACACACCCGCTACTTTGTGCCGCTGGATGAAAACCTTGAGATATGGCAACTGACCATCACCAATCGTCGGGCAACTAGGGCTTCGATTTCGACATTCGCGAGCATCGAGTTCTGCCTGTGGAATGCGCAGGATGACGCCACCAATTTCCAGCGCAACCTCTCGATTGGCGAGGTCGAGGTGAAGGACGACGTCATCTATCACAAGACCGAGTACCGCGAGCGTCGCAACCATTTTGCCTACTTCGCCTGTTCCCTGCCCTGCGCGGGCTTTGATACTCAGCGAGACGCGTTCCTGGGGCACTACCGCGGCTGGGACAAGCCGGCGGCCGTAGAAATGGGCCAGCTGACCAACTCCATCGCACATGGCTGGTCGCCTATCGGCGCGCATCAGGTAAAGCTCGATTTGGAACCAGGTGAGACGCGGCAAATCGTTTTTGTACTGGGCTATCATGAGAACCCCAGGGACCAGAAGTTCGACCCCGCCGGCTCCCAGACCATAAACAAGGCGCTGGTAGAGCCGGTCATCCGAAAGTACCTTGATTCCGCGAATGCCGATGCCGCATTCGAACGGCTGCGACAGTACTGGGAGAGCCTGCTCGGCGTACTTGAGGTAAATACGCCCGACATTCACACCAACCGGATGGTGAACATCTGGAACGCGTATCAGTGCATGGCTACCTTCAACCTGTCGCGTTCGGCGTCTTCCTTCGAGTCAGGCATAGGGCGCGGGCTGGGCTTTCGCGACTCAAACCAGGACATACTGGGCTGTGTGCATATGGTGCCCGCCCGTGCCCGCGAGCGCCTTCTCGACCTGGCCGCCACGCAGCTGCCTACCGGCGGCGCGTATCACCAATACCAACCCCTCACTAAACGTGGCAATAACGATATTGGCAGCGGATTCAACGATGATCCGCTCTGGCTCATCCTCGGAGTTTCGGCCTATCTCAAAGAGACGGGCGACTGGGGCGTACTGGACGAGCCAACGCCCTTTGACAGCCAGGCCGGCTCCGAAGTTCCGCTCTACGAGCATCTGAGGCGCAGCTTGCGCTACACGATCGAGCGCCTTGGGCCCCATGGCCTGCCACTGATTGGCCGCGCCGACTGGAACGACTGCCTCAATTTGAACTGCTTCTCTTCGACGCCAGGCGAGTCCTTTCAAACAACCACCAACAAAGACGGAAAGGTGGCCGAGTCAGTATTTATCGCCGGCCTGTTTGTGCATGCAGGCCGCGAGCTTGCGGCCATCGCCAGCCGGCACGGGCTCCACGGAGAAGCGGTTTCGTATCTAGGCGAGGTTGCGAAGATGGAGCGAGCTGTCAATGAACACGGGTGGGACGGTGAATGGTTCCTTCGTGCCTATGACGACTTTGGCGCCAAGATTGGCTCGAAGGAGTGCGAAGAAGGCAAGATCTTCATCGAGTCCAATGGTTTCTGTGTACTGGCAGGTATCGGGCTGGACGACGGCAAGGCCGCGTTGGCGCTGGCCGCCACCGGGAAGCACCTGGCTACGAAACATGGAATTGTTGTTCAGCAGCCTGCTTACTCCCGGTATTATCTCAACCTCGGCGAGATCAGCTCTTACCCGCCGGGATACAAAGAGAACGCCGGCGTCTTCTGCCACCTTAATCCATGGGTCATGATCGCGGAGACGCGGCTAGGGCACGGCGACCAAGCCCACGATTATTACAAGCGCATCAACCCGTCGGCACGCGAGCAGATCAGCGAATTGCATCGCTGCGAGCCATATGTTTACGCGCAAATGATCGCGGGCAAGGACGCGCCCTCCTTTGGCGAGGCCAAGAACTCATGGCTTACCGGCACGGCCGCGTGGAATTACTATGCTATTGTGCAGTGGATTCTGGGCGTGCGAACCACGTTCGACGGCCTTGAGATTGCTCCGGTAATTCCCAAGAACTGGCCGGGCTTCACCGCAACGCGCAAATTTCGCGGAGTTGTCTACAAAATCTCCGTTGCGCGGAAGGGTGATGGAAACCAGATAGCCCTGACGGTGGACGGCTCGCCGATTGAGGGCAATACTGTGCCTACGCCAACCGACGGACGTAAGATGGTTTTGGTCAGGGGTATTCTGACGTAGCGCATTTTATAAAAAGCGACCTGGGAGGAATTCGACTCATGCTGTCTTATCGCTGCCTCACTCTTCCGGCGATAGCGTTCGCCCTTCTGACTCCGCTCACCTCCGCGCAACAGGACGCCTGGCTAGACACAAAACTTTCTCCGGCAGCACGCGCCCACTTGCTGGTGGGCCGCATGACGCTGGACGAAAAGGCCTCGCAGCTTGAAGACTGGGCCACGGCCATACCCCGGCTCGGCGTTCCTGACTACCAGACCTGGAATGAGGCCCTGCACGGCGTGGCACGCGCGGGTTATGCCACCGTTTTTCCCCAGGCAATCGGCATGGCAGCCACATGGGATCCAGCTATTGTTCATAGCTTGGGCGAAATCATCTCCACCGAGGGGCGCGCCAAGTACAACCAGGCGCAACGAGAAGACAACCACCGCATCTTTTACGGACTGACGTTCTGGTCGCCCAACATTAATATTTTCCGCGATCCACGCTGGGGGCGCGGACAGGAAACTTACGGCGAGGACCCGTTCCTTACCGGCAAAATGGGAGTGGCTTTTGTTTCCGGCGTTCAAGGGAGTGATCTGAACCACCTTCGCGCTGTGGCCACGAGCAAGCACTTCGCCGTGCACAGCGGCCCCGAAACTCTGCGCCACGGGTTCAATGTCGATCCATCGCCGCGCGATCTGGAAGAAACTTACTTGCCCGCTTTTCGCGCCACTGTCACTGAGGGCCAGGTGCAATCTGTGATGTGCGCCTATAACTCCATCGACGGATGGCCGGCCTGCACAAACAAGATGCTGCTCAAAGAGCACTTGCGTGATGCATGGGGCTTTAAAGGCTTTGTTGTCTCGGATTGCGGCGCGATTGTCGACATCAACAAGGGCCACAAGAAAACTCCAGACGTGGAGCACTCTTCCGTGCTGTCTCTTGATGCGGGCGTTGACCTCTCATGCAGCATTTGGAATCCGGGTTTCAACACATTGGCAGATGCTGCTCGCCAGGGCCTGATCTCAGAAGACCTCATCACACAGGCCGCCGAGCGGCTCTATACGGCCCGCTTCCAACTCGGCCTCTTTGACCAGCAAGGTTCCAATCCCTTAGATAACCTGAGTTACTCCGACGTTCTGCTCAGAAAGGACCGCGAGACCGCCCTGAGAGCCGCTGAGGAGAGCATCGTGTTGGTCAAGAACAACGGAGCGCTACCATTCAAAACCGCGCCCCGGCATATTGCTGTTATCGGTCCAACAGCCGACCTATTGCAGTCCATCCTGGGCAACTACGACGGCACGCCCATTGATCCGGTTACGCCGCTCGATGGCATGCTACAGCAATTCCGCAGCTCACCCATCCTTTACGCACAAGGCTCGACGCTTGCTGCGGGCATCAGCGTGCCCGTTCCCCGCACAGCCTTCGGCCTCGGCCATGGCCTCAAGACGGAGTATTTTGCCACCCCTGACTGGACCGGCCGCCCCGTTGCAACACTTACACAGCCCGCAATACAGGACGACTGGGAAAACGCAGAGCCTGTGCCTCAGTTGGACACACACGACTACTCCGTTCGCTGGACTGGCACGCTTGCCGTCCCTGCTCCCGGTCATTACGTCTTCACTCTCGAACAGGGTGACAGCTTTCCTTACACTCCAGTTGAAAGCTACCGGTTCACCCTCGACGGCAAAGTGCTCTCAGAAGGCAGCCTGCGCGAAGGAACCGACCTTTCTGTAATGGGCAACTTCCAGAGTAGTCCGGGCGCTTCACCCTCAGCTCCGGCTGTCGCACATTTTCCGACCAAGCCTTCCATCGCGGTCGATTTTGCCGACACCAAGCCTCACGACTTCCGTCTTGAGTATTCGCACGCCGGCGATAGGGCGGGCGGCGGGCTGACTCTCAAGTGGGAAGCGCCAGCCCAGGCTCAACTCGACGAGGCAGTGGCACGTGCCAAAGAGGCGGACGTTGTAGTCGCATTTGTCGGACTTTCTCCGCAGCTTGAAGGCGAGGAGATGAAGATCAAGATCGACGGATTTGAGGGGGGCGACCGCACAAGTCTCGACCTGCCAACTCCGCAACAGAAACTGCTGGAAGCAGTGGCCGCGACTGGAAAGCCCCTCATTGTGGTTTTGCAAAGCGGCAGCGCCGTCGCACTCAACTGGGCCAACGAGCACGCGGACGCTGTTCTTGAAGCCTGGTATCCCGGCGTCGAGGGCGGCGAGGCCATCGCCCGCACCCTGGCCGGCAACAACAACCCCGCCGGCCGCCTGCCTGTCACTTTCTACAC
>JBAPYY010000820.1:0-3327 GCA_049284975.1 Occallatibacter sp. | reverse complement strand
ATTCGACGCACACTGGGATGCAATTGGAGCAGGGTGTCGCGAGGGAGATGTCGTCAACGTGGTGGGAACCTCCACCTGCATCATCGCCATGAGCAGGAAGATGCAATTGATTCCAGGCGTCTGTGGCGTGGTACCGGGAAGTGTGCATCCGCAATTCACGGGCATCGAGGCCGGCCTCTCGGCGACTGGCGACATCTTCGAGGCCATTGCGCGCCGCGCAGGCGTGAAGGTTGCCGAGCTGTCGCAAGGTCTGGATAAGTATCGCGCGGGCCAAACTGGCTTGCTAAGGCTCACCTGGGACAACGGCGACCGCACGGTGCTGGTCAACTCGGAATTGGGTGGTGTGACGCTGGGTTGGAATCTGGTGCATACAGCGCAAGACGAGCTCTTCGCAGCCATTGAGGGCACGGCATTTCACACCCGCATCATCCTCGAGCGCATGGCCGAATATGGCGTGCCGGTGGACCGCGTGATCAACGCCGGCGGCATACCCCAAAACAATGCAGTGCTGAACCAGGTGTACGCCGACGTGCTTGGCAAGCCCGTGCTGGTGCCGGCCGGAGTGCCCACCAGCCTTGGATCAGCGATCTTTGCCCTGCTTGCTGCTGGAGCTTTTCCAACAATCGAAGCAGCGCAGGCTAAGCTCTGCTTGAAGTACACTATGGTTTTGCCCCGGCCGGATGCGACGGCGGTTTACGAGAAGTTATTCGCTCTTTACTGCAAGGCGTATTTCGCGCTTGGTACACGCTCCGCAGACGCTGTGCCGTTGGGTAACATCCTGCCCGAACTGCGCAGAATCGCCAGAGAGGCTGCTGGAAATGCGTAACGAGCAATCAGCCTGCCGAGTTTTTGACATTCTTCGTCTTCGAGGAGTCGCAATGCACATCCACGCGCTTCGTGCCTTTACACTAACCTTGGCTGCATTCTTGGTGATTACTATGAATTCTTCCGCACAAACCGCTCCAAAAACCGACAGCAAGACTCCGATTATCGGCGGCCAGCCTGTTGTCACGTTGACCCGTTTGAAAACGGGCAACGGCACCAAGCCGGAGTTCCTTTCCGCTACCGTGCTTCCCGGCCGCGGCATGAATCTCTTCCAGATCACCGCTTATTTGCCAGGCAAGGGAGAGATCCCTGTCCTTCATTCTCCCTCGCTCGAAGAGGCTGGAAGTATTCTCGGAGGCCCCGACGATCCGTATGGCACAAAGAGCTTCACATTTGGCGGGGCATTTCTGGCGCCCTTTGCCAATCGCATCATTGGACCGCTTTCCAACGACGGCAAGACGGTCTCTTTCGAGTGGCAGGGACATCCATTTACGCTGGACGCTAACTGGAAGGGCGTTAAGCCGGGAGCGATTAAACACGCGATTCACGGCCTCATTCTGGCATCGAAAACGGATGATGTAAAAGAGACGACGGCGGGCGACACCAAGACCGTTAACGGCGTGATTCACTACGGCAGCTTCAGTGAACCTTGGTTTTCGAAGACCGACGTAAGTATCTCCGTTTCTCTCAGTGGTGACGCGGTAATTGCCACTGTCGAGGCAAAGAATGTGGGCGACAAGCCGGAACCCGTGGGTATCGCCTGGCATCCGTATTTCAATCTGCCGAGCGGCGACCGCGCCCAGGCGCGTCTGCAGGTTTCAGGCGACCAGCGCGCCGAAGTCAACAACTACGACGATGTCTTTCCCACGGGCAAGCTCTTGCCTGTCCAAGGGACGCCTTATGACTTCACCGCCAAGGGAGGCAAGGCGCTCGGCGATCTATTCCTGGACGACAACTGGACCAATCTCAAGAAGGCGCCCGACGGAAGTTCGTACTCGGAGATTATTGATCCGGCCGCGAAGTATGGAGTTCGCATCGTTGCCCTCAGCCGCCACGTCAATACCGTGCAGGTCTATTCTCCGCTCGAAAAGCAGTTCATAGCGCTTGAGCCCCAGTTCAACTACAACGACCCCTTCGGCAAAGAGTGGGGAGATCGTGATACAGGCATGGTGACCCTGAAACCTGGTCAGTCCGTCACATGGAAGGTCAAGCTGGAGTTATTCATTCCTTAAGGTCTGTCCGCAAACCGGAGGCTTCAGAGCTTTCTCGAGATTGCAGAGAATTTCGTCGGTTGGATGCACCCTGATGAGTGGCGGAGGTATGGGCAGCGCCGGGGCAAGTGCTGGGGCCAACCCCTAACTCCTTTTGTTGGAATATTTTGCGCGTAAGTCGTTTGCTAAGAGGATTTTACAACGAACACCATCGCCTAACTCTAACAAACAAAGGATTTTACGCCCAAGATATGGGTGGGGGTGTACCCGAAATCAGGGTGCATCCTTGTCTGCACCCTGATCGGCACGGCGGAAGCCGTCCCTTGCAACGTTACTAGTTCATGGACAAATTCTCGCGCGTCCGCGCCGCCTCTCTTAGTAACTCAGTTCCAGCACGTTGATCGAGTAGGGTGAGAAGCTGTGCTCAAACTTAGTTCCAATGCTGTGAATGTGTCTCTCGACCGGCACGACTGCTTCGGGATTCGCGATTGTATTCGTCGCGTTCGGCGACTTGCCGCTCAGAGAGATCAGCGTCACATCCCGCTCAACGCCTGGCGCGCCTTCAAGCGCGATGCTCAGCGGCAGCGCGTCCGACCGTGCGTTCACGACCTTGATGAACAGTTTGCGCCGCTTCTCGTCGCGCGTGACCGACGTATAGACCCGTGGGCCTGCATTCGCGAACGTTGAAGCAACCGTCTCTGTCCCCAGATGATTGGCGAAGAGAACCTGCGCCCAATAACTGGGCGAGCCGTAGCTCGAGAGCGCATCGTAACCGATCAGGTCCGTTGCCCATTGCATGCCGCCGGGATTCACATTCACAAAGAGAGGCGCATAACTGGCCATGATTATGATGTCGCTGTTGCGCTCCAGGCCGGTCATCCACGCGGCATCACCGAGCGCCGCCTGCAGGTTGGGCGTAGGCTCTCCCTCGCGCGTTGCCCATTCACCCACAAAGATCTTCGGACCCTGCCGGTCAACCTTGTCATAGTGATTGACATTGGCAAACGACTCCTGCGCCGACATATAGAAGTGCTCGTCCAGCACGTCCGGCTTCATGCTCTTGATCGGCGCGGTGGCGATCAACTGCAGATCCGGGTATCGCTGTTTGATCGCTTTGTAGTACTGCGCATAGCGGCCGTCATACGACCCCGACCGGTCGAACCAGTCCTCGTTGCCGATCTCAACATAATGCAGCGGGAAGGGCGCCGCGTGGCCGTTTTTTGCTCGCTCAGCGCCCCACTTGGTGCTTGTGCTGCCGGTAGCATATTCAATCTCGTCGAGAGCGTCCTGG
>JBAPYY010000819.1:0-5470 GCA_049284975.1 Occallatibacter sp. | reverse complement strand
CAGCCAAAGGCCGTGTTGGTTGAAAACGTCAAGGGACTTCTACGCCATTCGTTTTCTAGCTATTTCGAATACATTCTGCTCAGTTTGGGCTATCCGGAGTTGACAGCCAGACCCGAAGAACCTTGGGAACGGCACCTGAAACGGCTTGAACAGCATCACACTTCTGGGAAGTCGAAGGGGCTTGAATATAAAGCAACGTTCCGTCTCTTAAATGCGGCGGATTACGGCGTTCCCCAACGTCGGGAGCGCGTATTCATCGTAGCATTTCGAAGCGATTTGCCGGTTGAGTGGTCTTTCCCCGAGCCAACGCACTCGAAAGAGGCGCTGGCCATCGCCAAATGGGCTACTGGCGAATTTTGGGAGCGCCACTCCATCTCAAAGCGAAGGCGTCCAAAGCCAACTGGTCGAGACCTTGGCGTGATTGCGAGGAGCGATCTGTTCAATGCGAACAAGAAGCCGTGGCTCACAGTTCGAGACGCGTTGCTTGGACTTTCGGAACCGACCCCCAAGGGCGCTGAGGCCTGGCAGAATCATATTCTGATTCCTGGTGCCCGTTCCTATCACGGGCATACAGGAAGCCCGCTCGACGAACCCTCGAAGACGCTCAAGGCAGGAGATCATGGAGTGCCTGGTGGCGAGAACACAATTGTGATGGAAAACGGGGCGGTCCGGTACCTCACCGTGCGCGAAGCTGCAAGAATGCAAACCTTCCCCGACGAGTATTTTTTCCCAGGCGCCTGGACCGAGAGCATGAGGCAGCTAGGAAACGCCGTCCCCGTCAAGCTTGCGGAAAAGGTTGCAGGAAGTATCCGTCACCATTTATCAATGTGTTATGCCGAAACAGGAAGAGAATTCGACGCCAAGTTCCTCAAAGCCGTTTAATCCGCTTTCAAAAGCACAGCTCGCTCACAGCTTGGCCGAAGCTTTCCTCACCTCAGAGCTGCATCCGCTGCCGCCAAGGACGAAGTTTTCGGGTGCGGGTGTTTACGCAATCTATTACTCTGGCGGGTTGTCTATTTATCGCGGCTTGATCAAGCGCAATGCCGCCTCCAAAGATGCGGCGCCTATTTATGTCGGAAAAGCCATTCCTTCGGGTGGGCGAAAAGGAGGAATGGACTTCGAGGCGGCTCCGGGACACACTCTGTTCAGTCGGCTCTCAGAGCACGGCGTGTCTGTTAACGAGGCCTCGAATCTGAAAAGTAGTGACTTTCAATGCCGCTATCTTGTAGTAGACGATGTCTGGATTCCCCTTGCAGAATCGTTGCTCATCGAGAGATTCCAACCTCTTTGGAATGTCCTGGTAGACGGATTTGGAAACCACGATCCGGGTTCTGGAAGGCATCAGCAAAAGAAATCGCCGTGGGATGCTCTTCACCCAGGACGTGGCTGGGCAGAAAGACTTCAAGCTTGCGCCAAGTCCAAAGAAGAGGTCGAATCGGAGATTACGGCGTTTTTCCTTTCCAATCCCGGTCGGTAATCACAGAGCCAAAGACGATTCACGAGGCGGAATATCCCAAAACATTTTTCCATCCTTAAAGAGCACGAACGCGGACCTTGCGGTCCGCGTTCGTGCGTTTGAGGATGGTTGTGCCTGTTTGTGTCCGGGTTGAACCCCGGACCTACCAGCCGGAGCTACCGATCCCGCCTATACCTTGGCCAGGACTTGGCCGGTCAGGCGCTCCTTGATTAGTTCGTGGCCGCGAGTTAGTAACTCTTCGAGCGGGAGTTTGCCGGAGTCTACTTCGGCTAGTAAGTCGCGCTGGGCGGCGTACTCCTTGTTGACGATACCCGCCTTTGATTGCAACATGCGCCACGACTTGCGGCGCTCTACGCAGAACATGACTAACTGACGCGAGAGTGCGTAGTAAGTCGTTTTGCCGGCGTCTTCCAGAGTTATAAATACGCCGAAGTCAGGAATGAAGGAGCGGTGGCTGGGCGAGAGATAGCGGCGGTAGACCACATCCTGCTGCGTGATGCGGACCAGCATGTTATCGAGCGGAATGAGTTTGGCTGCCGCTTCGGGCTTGATCTTTTTGAGGTGATTGCGGAAGCGAGCTTCGGTGGTGCACCAGTGGGCGACGGTGTAGTGAGAGGTTTCTCCGGTGACCTTGTTTTTGGTTTCGTACCAATCCAGATCAATCGAGGGATTGCCCTTGATGTCGAGAGCTTCCTGATAGGTTTCGCCGAGGCGTGGATTGAAGACAAACTCAGGCACGCCGCGCGAATCGCGGACTCTCTGGGCCTGGAAGAGCGCCATGTCGTCGGCGACGCCGTGCTCGGGCTGGCAGGTGGTGAAGGCCTGGAGGAACATTGTCCCGCGATATTCCAATCCATCAAGAATGGCGCGGTAGAGCTTGGGCGCGTTGGCCATGGAGACCTGCGCGACGAAGGGCGAGCCGTGCCCGGCGAGGAAGGTTTCCGCGACGGTCTTCTTCTCAGTGTTCTTGCCCTGCGTGGCTGCGCCGAAGGTGTTCATGTCGCCTCCGCCAAGCATGGGCGAGGAGTCAGAGTTCTGGCCGCCGGTATTCGAATAGACCTGGGTATCGAGCATGAGGACTTTGACGTTGGGCCGGTTTTGCAGAACGACCTTCGAGACGTTCTGATAGCCGATGTCGCCCATGCCGCCGTCGCCGCCGACGGTCCAGACCTTGGGCAGCTCGACAATTTCCTGATCGGTCATGAGCGCGTCAGTGAAGTGGCTGAGTTGGTAATACTGTTCAGCGTCGATAACATTTTCGTCTCGTGTGAGGAGGATATCGGCGAGGCGCTCGGGAATGACGGAGCGGCGGGCGTGATCGACGATGAAGCTCTCGCCCATGAGCCAGCCGACGGTTGCGCCGTCCTGGAAGAGCGAGTTCATCCACGGGTAGGGGTGAGGATTATTGGGCGCAGTTGAGCCGTAGACGGTGTTGCAGCCGGTGTGTGCGGCCATCGCCATGACGCTCATGCCGTTGGCGAGGCGGCCATCGACGGCTTGCAGGTTCCTGTGGTTGAAGGCCTCGGTGAGCAGGACGGCGGAGATGGCTTCGACGAGCTCGGCGTCGCTGATGGGGCCGTTCTTGAGTTCGTGGTCCGCGATGCGGGCGTGGGTGTCTTTTTCGTCTTCGCCGCCGAGGCCGAGGATGAGGTGTGCGATGGCCTGACGGAGCAGATCGTATTCGGCCAGGTTGCGGGACTTGAGTACGGCGAGACGAGCAACGCCGCGCTTTTCAAGATCGCCGGCTTTGGCCAGGAAGCGGTCGCTCTTGGCGTGGAAGACGGGGCGCATGTAAGCCTCAGTGACGGCGGCGATGGAGCGAAGAACGCTTTTTTCGCCGCAACCGGCGCAGGCGCCGTCGCCGGATACCAGAGCGTCATATGTGGAACGCACCATGAGCATGTTGCGCAAGGTCGCGGTTTTGGAGTCGGCTGGATTGGCCGCGTTGTAGAGGCCGAGGAACTTTTGCGATGTGTCAGGCAACAGGTCAAGGAAGTTAGTGCCGGTGGTGTGTTCGGCGTTGACCTCTTCAGTTTCCGCAACCATCTTGAGCGCCATGTGGTCACCGCAGGCGGTGACGCAGGCCGCGCAGCCCTTGCACAAATCGGAAACAAAGATGGAGAAGATGCCGCCGGTGCCGGGAGCTTTGCGCTCGGGCGAGGAGAAGATGGCGGTCACCTTCTGATAGGCCATGGGAACTTTATCGAGAATAGCGAAGAATTGCAGCTTGGCTTGCGCGGAGAATCCGTCGAGTGAATCGGTGACTTCGCGAAGGATGGTGGGCAGCGGCGTTCCGGATTTGGTGTCTGTGACCATGCGCGCGCGGGCGAGCGATTCGATCTTGGGCAGCGCTGCGATGAGCTTCGTGCGGTCAGTGGCGTTGGCGACGTAGTGATTGACGGCGGTGCGCAGCAGCGTGCTGAGGTCCTGCGCTGTATTGGGCAGCGCCGTGTCAGGGCAGACGGAGATGCACTCCATGCACTGCGTACAGTTTTCCGCGATGAAGTGCGGAGTTTCGCGGCGGGCAACATACTTCGATGCGGTGTCGCCTGTGGCGGCGGCGATGAGGCCGACGGCGGATAGCGGCGTGGCGGGCTGGTTATAGCCGAAGTGCGATCGGAACTCTGCATCGAAGCCGGCGAGAGTGGCCAGCGGAGCGCGCGCGGCCTGTCCGTCAGGGATTGCGTGAGAACGGCATCCGGTGCCGCACGCGGAGCCTTCGGCGGCGGGCACGGTTTCGAGAATAGGCAGCAACGCCTGGCCGCGCAGAGACGAGTGGTCGGCTGCGGCAAGCGCGCCGATCGCGATTTCCGTGACCTGGCCATAGCCCTGCATCATGACTTCCATGTTGGACTCGACGACGGCTTCGCCCAGCTTGCCAAACTTCTTGACGTATTGTTCGCGGACGACGGCGCGGTATTGATCCTGGGTGATGCCGAATTCGCTGAGGAGCGTGCTGACGCGGAAAAATGCGCCGAGGAAAGCGTTGCCTTGCATGCGCAGTTGCAGGTCGGCGCGGTCAGTGGCTTTTTTGGCGATTTCAAAACCGGGGAGCGTGAAGACACGAATTTTCTTTTCGATGATCTGCTTGCGCGCCCACAGTGGCAGTTGCTCCCAGGCCTGCTCGCCTTGCTGATCGGACTCCCAAACCAGCGAGCCGCCTTCGGCCATGCCGTCGAGTGGGTTGGTGTGGGTGAAGGCCTTGGGGTCGCAGCAGAGAACAACGGTGACATGGCGCAGGTCGCAGTTCACGCGGATGCGGTCTTTGGCTGCGACCATGAAATAAGAGGTCGGCGCGCCCTTCTTTTCTGACCCGTATTTGGGATTGGCAGAGACGTGGATGACTTCTTTGGGATTGCCCAGCGAATCTTTGAGGCCGTCGCGCTTATAGATCAGATCGTTGAGGTCGCCAAGGATGGCGCCGAGATTTTTGCCGGTGGTGATGGCGCCCCATCCGCCGATGGAGTGGAAGCGAACGGCTACCGCGCCTTCCGGCAGCAGAGACGGGGTTTGGTCGCCGATGACCGCATAGGGATGGTCGATGCCGAGAACGAAAAAGGAAATGCCGTCGGCAGCTGTCTTGCCGTCTTTGCGGGCGCGGCCGGCGGCGGCAAACTCATAAGCCCCGATGATGTGCTCGGGGCGGAAGTCGCGCGAGCCGAGACCGTAAGAGCCGCCGTAGATCTTCGGGACTTCGGCGAGCGTGATCGTCGGCAGGCCTTCGACAGATTGGACAGATTTTGAGAATGCGGTGCGAATATCGCGGCCCAGCGGATTATCGCCGGAGAGAGCTTCGTCGGTGCGCTCGAGGATGATCACGTTCTTTTTGCCCTTGAGCGCAGCAACGATCGCCGCCTCGGGGAAGGGACGAATGACGTTGACGTGGAGGGAACCAACCGAAGCGTTGCGCGTCTGGCGCAGGTAATCGACGGCGGCTTCAATGTTTTCGGCAGCCGAGCCGAGCGAGACGAAGACCGTGTCGGCATCGTCGGT
>JBAPYY010000818.1:0-3204 GCA_049284975.1 Occallatibacter sp. | reverse complement strand
TCTTCTAAAGCTTCGCGATTCTCGAAATCGACCGGGACGTAGAGGTTGCGCGGCACGTAGGGTTGGGCGATGTAGAGCTGCTTGAGCAGGGCGGAAAAAACCTGACCGGCGTGGAAGGGTGCGCCGGGCTTTGTTGTATCACAGGTCGCAAAATCGGGACCTGGAGCACCCACGATATGCGGCGGGTCGGTATCTTCCGGTGTGGCGGCTTCGAGCAACTCCGGTAAATCTTCCCAGAAGAATTCGCGGCGATCGACAATCTTGCCCGCGCGGACGTGGAAGAGGTTGACGGCCAGGTTGCCTTCCTCGAAGTGATAGCCGAAGACGTCGGTGTCGTCGTTCTGCTCGGCTGTGGCAGCGCGCTGTTTTTCCTGAAGTTGGTGAATGGTGGAGAGCTGGTCACGCAGGCGAGCGGCGGTTTCGAATTGCTCAGACGCTGCGGCGTCCATCATGCGCGCGGTGAGCGCGCGCTCCAGTTCCGCGTGGCGGCCTTCGAGCAACAGGCGCGCATCGCGCACTGCACTCTTGTAGATTTCCGGCGTTGTGAGCTCTTCTACGCATGGCCCCAGGCACCGATGAATGTAGTACTGCAGACAGGCGCGGGGATGGTACCGCGATAGATCCACTTTGCAACTGGGAATGAGAAAGCTGCGATGAATCAGCTCGACCACGCGGTAAGCCAGGCTGCCGGGAAAGTAAGGACCAAAATAAGCCGCTCCGTCTTTGAGCAAGCGGCGCGTGACGAAGACCTTGGGGAAGCGGTCGGCCATGGTGAGCTTGACATAGGGGTAGCTCTTGTCGTCCTTGAGCAGGATGTTGAAGCGCGGCTTGCGCTCCTTGATGAGATTGGTTTCGAGAGCCAGCGCTTCGCTCTCGTTGCCCACCAGGATGTATTCCAGATCGACCGCCTCGCGCATCAGGGAGCCGGTTTTGGCGTCGGCTTGCGAGGCTTCTAAAAGATAAGACCGGACGCGCTGGCGAAGGTTCTTGGCCTTGCCCACATAGATGACCTCGCCCTCGGCGTTTTTGTAGAGGTAGCAGCCGGGCTGCGTGGGCAAGTTGCGAATTTTCTCGTAGAGATCCATGGGGCGAAACCAATACCTAGGATAGCGGGTTAGGAACAGGGAGCGGTGCCCCTTGAGCTGTGCATTCTTACCGGTCCGGGTAATAAATACACGGTCAGATTGAAATGGGGACGTTGGAGATGTGCGTGTAACGCCATTTTTTTCAAAGTATTGGATGGATATTACGTTTGGTGCTTCATATGCAGTGTCGCTCACAGAGGTAAATGCCAGTTCCGCCGCCAGTGTGCAGCAGGGCAAGGAGCGTGGCGGAGAGAGGAGCGGGAATCATGGGCGTTAATAAGTTAGCTGTGCTCAGCTTGGCAACGGGTTTGGTGGTGGCGGGCGTAACGGGGTGCGCAACCAAGAATTACGTGCGCAACGAGACAGCGCCGTTGGTTGATCACACCAATCAGCTGGAAGATAAAACGGCGGCAAACAACCGGCAGATTCACGACGTTGACGACCGCACGCAGGCAGGAATCAAGCAGGCGCAGAGCACGGCCGATATGGCAGGCCAGAACGCGCAAAACGCGGACAAGGCGGCCAACGATGCGGGCAACGAGGCCAATCTCGCTGTGCACCGCGCAGACACTCTGGATAGCGTGGTGAAGGGGCTGGATACTTACAAGCAGGTGGCCGATGTTTCGGTGACCTTCGGCTTTGACAAGGCGGTCCTGACCAAGGATGACCGCGATCAACTGGACGAATTTGCCGCGCAGCTTGCCTCGGCCAAGAGTTTCATCCTGGAAGTGACTGGCGGGACGGACTCAGTTGGGTCGGCCCAGTACAACTATGAGCTGAGCCAGCGGCGCGCCGATGCGGTGGTGCAGTACCTGGCATCAAAGTATGGAATACCCGCGCACCGCTTCTATCTGATTGGCATCGGCAAGGACAAGGAAGTGGCTTCGAACTCGACCGCCGAAGGGCGCAAGCAGAATCGGCGCGTGGAAGTGCAGCTTCTTTCGAATTCAATCGGTGCATCGCCGCAGATGGCGACCATGCAGTAACTTCCGCGCTGCGTTCAGCACGCTGATTGTGGGCAAACAAACAGGGCCAACCCGGCTTGCGGATTGGCCCTGTTTTGCGCATGGGCAGTCTTGCGACACGCCGTGGTTCCGACGACAAGCTGGTGGCTGGCGCTTACAGCTTGTCCAAATGCTGGAATCCTCCGGTGCTCACGAGCATCAGGGAAAAAAGCAGGAAGTTGTAGCAGGCGTGGACCAGCGTGCTCGCTGCCAACGAGCGCGTGACGACGCGCACTGCGCAGAGAATCAGGCTGACCACGATCAGCAGAATGAACGGGCCCAGCGAATGGCCTTGCTGCTCAGCGTGCATCAGGGCGAAGGGCAGGGTGGTGAAGATGGAAGCGATCACCATGGCGAAGATGGACCACTGAGGATGGCCGTTTTCGTCGAGCGTGGGAGCGGGTTTGCCAGTGCTTTTTTCAATTGCCCAGTCCCACGCCGTGGCGAGGGCGGGCAGAAGAAAACCGCGGAAGGCCATCTCCTCAAAAAAAGGCGCAAGGGATATGCCGAATCCAAACATCAGCCACGCTGCGCCCGGAGAGCGGAAGATATCTTCAATGGGTGCGTTGGCCGGACCTGGTAGAAGCGCCTGATCGACCGCGGCAAGAACAAAGCATCCCACGGCGATGGCCGGCAACCACCAGCCCAAATTCAGCGCTGTCGCGCCCTGCCATTGGACACCGACAAAAAAATTCTTGTTCCAAAACAGCGGAAAAATCAAAAGAGAAAGGAAAAACGCTACGAGGTAGAGTACTGCTTCGAATCCCAGGATGTAATGAACATTTGTCCCGACGTCTGCCAGGTTTTTGGCGCCAAACAAATGGAAGTGCAGCGCAACCAGCATGAGCACTGAGGCGCAGACGAACCCGATGCCGCAGAACGCCCCGAGCAGGCAAAGGTGACCGAAATGCGGAATGCGTTTCGCATGAGCGATGCTGGTTTGTGACCACGATTGAAACAACTCGGCCGGCCCTTCGCTGGAAGCGGTGGATTGCCAAGTCGTTGGAGCAAAATCTGGTGCGCCCGCAGGAAATGAATTCTGCTCCGGTTCCAGTGGCGTTTGCTCGGGATCGCTCATGGCAACACCGTCTTCTTTCTTCGAGTTACGGATTTTT
>JBAPYY010000817.1:0-1962 GCA_049284975.1 Occallatibacter sp. | reverse complement strand
TCTTTACCTTCGTCGTTCTTTACTCTGCAAACAAGACAGATAACTCCGCTGGCCAGAGCGATGCGCCGGAGTTCAAGGTGAGAGTTTTTGCCAATGCGCCGAAGATTGAGCATAACTGGGGCGTTCCCGTGTTGGGCGGAATGTTGGCCAGCACTGTCGGAATTCCATTGGTCTATCAGCAGCTGCACGTCGAACCGGGTAAGTATGATAAACTCGGCCTTGGCAATGTACTTCTGGTTCCGCTTGGTGTTACTTATAACAAGAGAAATTGGCATTGGTTTTATCAGGGCGATTTCTTTCTTCCCGGCACGCCTTACGATAGAACAGCCGTCCTTAACATAGGACAGCATAACCTTGCTGCCGGGCCTACGGGAGCTTTTACTTATCTCGCCAACAAAGCGAGATGGGAGGCGAGCTCAAAAGCGGATTACATTGTTAACTTCAAAGACGGAGTTACAAATTATCGCTCCGGCAACGAACTAACATGGGAATTCACGGCCATGAAAGCCGTCACCAGGAAAGCCTCCATCGGGCTCAACGGCTACCTTTACAAGCAGACGACAGGCGATCAGCTGAATGGAGCGCCGGTCGCGGGCGGCAACCGCGGCCGCGATCTGGCCATCGGCCCGCAGGCCCGCATCTTCTTTGGAACGCACAGCGCCTTCGCGTTCAAGTACTATCGTGACACGCTGGTTGAAAACAAGCCTCGCGGCAATGCCTTCTGGTTCCAGTTAGGTGTTCCGCTGAATTTTGGAACGCATAAGTAAACTTTGACGCGCAGCAACCCAGACGGTAAAACGCGCTAATGCTGTTCAGCATCCTGCCCCGCCGCATCGTGACTCCCAAACCAGCCAGTCACGCGGCGCTCATACTCTGCCGGTACCGTGCCAATCGCACCGCAGTGCCCTGCCATCACTGGCTCCCACAAAACTATAGCGGAGTTATGGGCCTGAATTTCTTCTGAGTTATACACAGGAAGTTTCGTGTCTTTCTCGCCGTGAATCAGCAGAATAGGAACGTGGCTGCCGACCACCGCATTTTCCGGCGAGGCTTGTTTCAAATCAATTCCGTACCTCCAGCGTGCTTCCAGCAATCCAGCCTCTACCGCGGGCCGCATCACGGTGCGTCCAAACCACGGTCCGGTGCCGCTCCACTCTCCCAGCCGGTCATAGGATGCTTCTCTGAAATCGGCATACGGAGACTCCGCCACTACCGCGCAAAATCCCGGCGTTGTCCGCAGAGATTCAAGCACCAGCCCCGCACCCATCGAGTTACCCAGCCCATCGATGCAGCGAGGAGATTCCGTCTTCTCAATCCAGTCGAACCATCGGCGCACATCATCGCTTTCTTTCAGGCCATAAGTTGCAAGTTCGCCGCCGCTCTTCCCATGTGCCCGCGCATCCGGTAGCAGAACCGCATATCCATGCCTGAGCAACATATCCGCATAGGTCAGCATGCCTTCACGATTGTCTGCGTGCCCATGCAGCAAAATCACCGCGTCGCCATTGCCCGCAACGGGCCTGATGCTCCAGCCACGCAAAGTGACGCCGTCGGCGGCAGTAATGGAAGCCTCGTTGAGCACCGCATGATTGCGCTCCGCAATCGCTTGCGCGCGCGCGTCCGCCTCGGTTCCCAGCGCGCGCCGCCACGGATGCAGTGCCCATTCTCCTGCTACAAAGCCAATAGCAACGCAAAGGACAAGCCAAACTCCAACAACAGCCGCGCCCAGACTGAGGAGAATGCGTACACGTTTCATATATTCAAGATTACGCGGCGCGGCTTCCGCAAGTTCCCACGTGAAGCACCTAACTGGAGTTGACAGATGCGGGCAGCCTTAGGGAACCTCTGAAAATCTCCCCGATCCACAGCTTGTGCGGGTAATGTGGAGAGAGGAGACCGATCACGAATGAAGCAGCTTACCTTGGCCCAGCAAGCGGAGTTTCAACGCTACTCGAAGAAGAC
>JBAPYY010000816.1:0-8782 GCA_049284975.1 Occallatibacter sp. | reverse complement strand
CTCTTATCCTTCGATAGCGCCTTATCCGTGAAGGCGTGTGCTATCTGCATCTCCGCGTGTGCTTCCTTCTCCTCGTGCTTCTGCATGAGAATTCTGCCCAGAAGAAAATGCGCTTTCTGGATTTGATAGTGGTTCCGCGAAATGTCTGTCGTGAGCTCGATGGTACGGCGAAGATTGGCTTCAGCCTCCGTCAGTCGGCTCGTATCAAAATACATTTGTCCCAGGTACAGAAAGGCGTCAGGATTCTTTGGACTCAGCGCAATGGCACGTTTCAGGTACCGCTCGGCTTCAGGATACCTGTGATAACTCGCTTCAATCTTGCCCAGCGCCGCATAGGCCAGAGAGTCTTTCGGAGAAACCGCCAATTCTTCCTTGAGTTCTGTCTCCGCCTCCTCAAGCGTCTTCTCGTCTTCGCCTGCCGCCAGCAGAGCCGCGGCCACGCAATAGTGCGCATCCGGGTAGTGCGGATCTTCCTTGATTACTTTCTTGAACTCTGCGACGGCCCGCGGTGTAAAGTCAGAATTTCCGTAAGCTCGGCCGAACTGCATATGAAGCGCGGGGCTGTCTCCGACTGATGCTTCGATCCCATCAAAGATCTGCACGGCACATTTCTCGTCATCAAGATCGAGACAGACAACAGCGAGATCGTATTCATTTTCGAAGCTCGGATCGAGCGCGGTGGCCGCCTCCAACTCCTTCCGTGCTTCCTGATCCCGATTCATCTTGAGAAGCGTGCGGCCAAGAATCTGGTGGGACTGGGCCAAGCCCTTTGGGTCATTCGCGTAGTCATTCAGAAGGGCTCTGGCCAGGGTCTCCGCGCGTTTCAGATCCCCAGCCTGCAACGCCGACGCTGCGTAGTCCGCGCGCACTGGCAGCGAGTCGGGAGTCAATGTCAATGCTTCGTCGAAGAACGCTGAAGCCTTGGCATAATCTCCCACCTGTGCCAGGCTGTTCGCCAGCTCGCGAAGCGCTTCTGCCAGAAACGCGCGATATTGCGCCGCAGCCGGAGCGAGACTGCCCGCCCTCTGGAGCCGCAGAGCGTCGTCGTGAAGACTTTGGAGCGGCGAGCGATCCGGTTGCGCGCCCACCGTCCTCGCCTGCGCGGCGGCAGTAAAGCAATACACGCCAAGAATACTAAAAAAGACAAATCTGACCATGATTAACCGACACGCTGGCATGGCATCCTGACTGGCCATCCGGCATGACCCGGATGTCCATATTTTGTCATAGTAGACCAGCGGGATTTCGAAGCAATAACCAATTGGAACGTCGCAGGTGCGCGTACCCGCTCCCGCACTGTTCGCTCTCTGGAATGGCAAGCACTGGAAAGGGACAAAGAAAAAGCGGGAGGCGGACTGATAAGCCCGCCTCCCACTGTGATTGAAATCTGTGGTTAGAAGGAATACTTCACGTCCAGTTCGATGATGCGCTCGTAAGGCGCCTGCGACTTCGTTGTCATCAAACCGAACGTGTTAGGACCGCTGGTGGCGTAGTTCGGAGTGATGGCGTGGCTCGAATAGTCCATGTTGTAGTTCAATGACAGATTCGGGCCGCTGGCGCTGGTGAACTCCGGCAACGCGTGGTTCAGCCAGTCGAATGCACTGGCCCGGAACTGTACCTGTTGGTTTCTGTAAACGTGGAAGGTCCGGTAGATCGCAAGATCACTGTTGTAATACGCAGTGGCCTTCATATACGGGAAGTTTTGGCCACCCTGCGTTTGGAACGCAGGCGCCGTGAAGCAGGCTCCATTCAGAAGCTGATTGTGGCCCACGCCCGAAGTTGGGCTGCAGGTCAGCTTCGGCATAATCATCGCCTGGCTGTTGTAAGAGGCGCCGCCGCCCAGTTCCTCGTCCGTGCCGAAGTACGTCGGGTCTCCCAGTGCGGTGGTGACCCCGTTAGCCGCAAGGCCTGCGGGCACATTAATGTACTGCATCCCCAAATTGAAGCTCGGGATATCGTAGCCGAGCGCAGTAGGAATGTAGCCGCCCTCCTGCCAAGTGGTGATGCCGGAAATCGTCCAGCCCGCACCCAATTGATTCACGACATTGCTCCCGGAATGGAGCTTGCCGCTCGAGTAGGAGTAGGACGCGTTGAAGACAAGTGGCCGGTCGGATGTTGCCGGGCCCCAATCGTTCGAGAGGTTGTAAGGATCCTTCTGCAAGACCGTTGCCTCAGTCCTCGACCAGGTTCCGTTCAGGTTAAACGACAACCTTCCCGAGTTCTTGATCCAAGACACCTGCAGGGCGTTGTAGTTGGTTTTCCCGATGTTTTGAATCATGTAAGCTGGCGCTGTGCCGTACGCATAGCCATACGGATGGTAATCCGCGTACACGTTGGGTATCAGGGTGCCGTTGGTCTGCTCAGACACATTTTCCGGGTTGGTGGCCGTGATGCCCGTGACCGGATCAGGCGCCCATATGGCCCCGAGCGGAGTCTTGTTTTGGTCTGCGATTTGGAGGAAGTTCGAGCCCTGGTAGTCTTCTGCGGAATCGGGCAGCTGGCTGGTTTGACTTCCCACATAGGCCACGTCGAGCTGCGTATTCCAGGGCAGCCTCTGGTCGACAGTCAAGTTAAACGACTCGGTCAACGGCTGGCCGTAGTCGCTCGGGTCGAGGCCCCACTGCGTTCCGCTGCCGCAGAATTGTTTGCAGAGCACATACGCCAGGTTGTGGATGTTCTGAAGTTGGAGATTAGTTCCGCCAGGTTGGCTAAAGCTCAACACATCCTGCGCCGTGAAGAGAGACGTGTCAACCGTGTTGACCTGGGTGACGAAGCGATACACGCCCCATCCGCCGCGGACCACGGTGCCGCCGTTCCCGAATACATCGTAGGACATGCCAAACCTCGCGTCGGGATAGGCAAAGCGGTTGGGTTGGCCGCTCAGCGGTACGCCGGCATCGATGGCATGCCAGTAGTAGCCCGGAGCATACTTACCGTCGTTGTAATCGGCCAGTACGCGGTTCGGGTAGAAAACCGCGACGCCGACTTTGTCGCGGTCATACCAGTGGCCCACATGCTCCGCGCGCATGCCGAGATTCAGGGTGAGATGCCGGTTAAACTTCCAGGTGTCGTCCACAAAGCCCGCCAGCGTCATGTAGGCAAAGTCCTGGATGGGCGCCGCGTTGTTCTCGCCGTATCCCGTCGCAATGCCCGCAACCAGGTTGGCGACATTGTTATGCGGCGAACCTATGTTCACGCCCTCTATCGGCGCGCCTGTGGGGGTCTCGCCTGTCAGGTTCAGGGCCTCTCCGGAGAAGCTCAGGACGCCGTCCATGTTGCTGCTAAACGTGCTTTGCCAGTTATCCGTGGTCTGCGTAAATCCGCCCAGCTTGATGGTGTGCGTTCCCCACACCTTGGTGATCGTGTCGCTGAACTGCGGCGCTTCCTTGCGGACTCCATACATCCCTGGAGGGTTCTCGAAGATCGAGGGCTGCGAGAAATCCGGGAAGGTTTCGCCCCCGCCGCTGTTGTACGCAGGGATGTTGAGAGTCGAGGTTGGAAAAACCTTGCCATAGGGATAGCCCAGCGTTGTCTTGTATGCAGCCGAGGGGTTTGGTTCTGTAAACGGGAAGCTGCCGAAAGACCACGCAGCCATGAAGTCCATAGTGGTTGTGGAGTTGAAGGTGTGAACGATGTGCCCGGCCATGGCCTTGCCCTTGAACACCTGCCGCTCGCCGCCTCCGGGGTAGGGGATGGAATTGCCCGGCGTCCAGTAGAGATGGGCGCCGTTGCCCTGCGCCAGTTCCGAGTCGTAGGCCTGCTGATAGGTGCCATAGATCTTCGTGTTTTCGCCCCAAAGGTAATCGAAGCGAAGACGATAAACCCATCCATCGTTGATGTTCGGGATCGCCTGGAAGTAGTTGACTCCACCGTTTGCGGCTGACGGAGTGGCATAACCGTTAGCTGCGCTCGTTGTGCCGGGAGAGGTATACACCTGAGGCCAGATCTTGGCCAGGGCCGCCCCACCCGGATCGAGGAATCCGGCGGGAAACTTCTGGCCATAATCCACGGTGTACGTCTGGGGAGGATTGCCTGGCACAGTGATTGTTGTAGGCGCTCCCGTGCCACTTGGGCCTAATGCGGGGGTCGGCAACGGCGCGGTTATTGTCGCTCCGTTCGCAAGGACCGTTCCGCTCAGGTCGCTGCACCATGGACCTCCATTCAAGCCTGATGGTGGGGCGCCCTGATAAAACCCATTGGGGCACAGAGCCATGTTGTCAGCGTTGTCCATGCTAAAGTCGCCGGCCATCATCTCAGGAGTGGGAATATACGACGTCAGATGGTTCGCATTTCCCTGGTTTTGCAGCCACCGCTCGTAGCCGCCCCAACCCAGTAGCTTCTTGTGCGTGCCGGGAATAGGACCGCCAAAACTGCCGCCCGGATAGTAGTAAGCCTGAGGCCCCGCCGGAATCTTGGCGTTCTTATCCTGCCAGTCGTTCGCGTTGAGGACCGTGTTGCGGGCGTTAAAGAACCCTTCTCCGTGATAGTTGGAAGTCCCCGACTTGCTGATAGCGCTGACCACCACCGGCCCGAACGGGGTGTCGGCGCCGAAGTTCGAGGCCTGTACGCTGACTTGCGCCGTAAAAGCCGGCACGATGATCGAAAGCGACGAAGCGTTGTTGCCGACATCAATGATGTTCGCGCCGTCTGATAGCAGGGCGGTGCCGCTGCGGTTCGCCGCGCCGTTGATGTCGATGCCATTGCCGATCGAACTTTGCTGCACAGTGACGTTAAGGTCGCTGAATTCTGGACTGGTTTGCGTTAAGCCGCTCGAGACCGTGGTGGCGCCGGGCAACACCTTCAGCAACTCAGTCGTGTCCTGGCCCTGGAGCGCAAGGGTGTCAATATCCGCGGAACTCAGAACGTCGATCTTCGCGCCGTTGTCGACGGGAATCATCTGCTGGTCAGCGGATATCGTTACCGTCTGTGTTTCAGAGCCCACCGTGAGGCTCAATGCGGGAACCGTGCGTGAGTCGCCGGCGTTCAATACGATGCCGGTTACCTGCTTGGACTTAAAGCCTTTTGCAGACGCCGTCAGCGAGTAGGTGCCGGGCACCAGGGACGGGAAGGCGTAAAGTCCGGCTCCGTTGGTTTGGATCTTGTGGCTTTCTTTCGTTGCCTCGTTGGTTAGCGTTACTTGCGCCCCCGGAATTACGGCCCCCAAAGGATCCTGTACTGTTCCCGAAATGGTCGCGGTGACCTGGGACCGCGCGGCCGACGGAAAGAGAAAGAGGGAAAACACGAGCGCGAGGAGTAGAAGAGGAAATATCTCTCGCGGGTTGAGCGACCGCTGGCGCTGCCCAGTGAACGCGCTCTTGACGAAGACACACGCCAAGGCCTGCCTGCAAAGGTTCTCTTGAATCATGGTTCCTCCTAGAAGTTAGAACACAGCCGCGGCACGTTCTTCCGGGCCGCGGGTCACCATTCCGGTTGAAGTGCACGTCATCAATTGGGACCCGACAACGAACTACTCTTCTTGGCGCCTTGAATTTAATTCTCAAGGTATCCCGAAATTACTTTTCGCCCCGAACTATATGTTCATGCGAAAAAAATTGTCAAGGAGTTTATTGCCTCGATGAACGGTTCATCAAATAGCTTCGCCCCTATGTGACCGGGCTCGTGACCTGCCTTCAGGAAGGCAAAGGCGAGTGAATGCAGTTATCGTCAACGAATCGTTAGCGATCCGTCGCATTCGGGCTGTTTTAAGATGACCAATGAATTGTGCAGATGTGACCTCCTGGAATGTCCGTCACGGTCTGTCATGTACCGACATATAGAGGCGCGAATTTTGACGAATTGCAATGCGGGTCGCACGATTCCGTGCAGGCGGGTGAACCTTCAAAAGGACTCCAGTTGATCCCGCGGCTCATGTAATTTATGTGTAACATCTTTCTCACAAGTCACATACGCAGACTCATATAGCTCGGGCCATGGTATACTCCTTTCCCATGAGGGGGTTGGACCGTGGCCACTCAAAATGAGCAAACCGATGGACCGGCCCTGCGTACCTCAGTTGAGTTCTTCCATCCCCACACTGACCTCGAGCGGGAAGAGGTTCGGAAAGAGCTACGAAAGATTCTCGAAAGCTCAGTTTTCCACAATAGCAAGCGCTATGCCACAGTATTGAAGTTCATCGTCGATCAGACCCTGGCGGGATGCGGCGACCAGCTCAAGGAACGGACGATCGGAATTGAAGTCTTCCGTCGAACCCCGGATTATGACACAGCAGTCGACCATGCCGTGCGGAGTGCCGTAGCCGAGGTTCGCAAGAGGTTGGCGCAGTATTATCAGCAGAATGTGCGCGGGCAATACAGAATCGAAGTTTTGCCCGGTTCCTATATGCCGCAATTCAGGCGGGCCACCGAGCGTCCGATTCAGCTTCCTTCCGACCCGGATTCTGTACCTGAGCGGCCCGACTGGCCTGGCGGGCCCATAACCCTCAAGCGTTCGGGCCGCAGCCATTGGCTAGGCCCGAAGAGACTCACAGTTGCATGCGCGATTTTGGTCACATCCGTCGCCGTCCTGGTTGCATACTTTCGCCCGCGCGATACGTTTGAGATTTTCTGGAAGCCGATTCTCTCTTCGCGTTCCCCGGTACTGCTCTGCATAGGGAATGTTCAAGGCGGGCTGGGACCGCAGGGAGAGAAGCTCATTCCGAGCCCCACGCTCACACTGAGCGATTTTCAGAACTCGGCGATAGAGACGGTCAGTGCGCACGACTCCATAACCGCGGCCAAATTCGCGGGACTGATGGAGGCAAATGGACAACGGTATGAGTTTAAGTCGCAATCGGATACGACCTTCACGGATTTGCAGAGAGGCCCCTTCATTCTGGTTGGATTGTTGAATAACAGTTGGACTGAGCGGCTGGTGCCCAAGCTTCGATTTAGCGTGGAACAAACTGCCAACAAAGTGAGGATCCGCGATAGCAAAAACCCTTCAAGCCAGGACTGGTCGGTAGACTACTCAACCCCATACCTGGATATAACAAGAGATTACGCGCTGGTCCTGAGGGTGCTGGATCCAAAATCAGAACAGATAGTAGTCGTCGATGCCGGCATAACTGTGTTTGGTACCTTTGCCGCGGGCGATTTCCTAACTAACAAGAAAGAAATGAATAAGCTGGCTGCAATTGCTCCTTCGGGATGGGAAAAAAAGAACATGGAGATTGTTCTCTCGACCGACGTAATTCGCGGCCGCTCGGGTCCTGCAACAATCGTCGCCGCACAATTCTGGTAACTGATATCAGAGCTGAAAGAGCGATGATGCTTCCGCACCAGGCTAAATAGTTTGCTGACGCCGATTGGAACGCATAAAGGATGAGCGAATCCATATCGGTTGTTGCAGCTTAAGGCATCGCATCGCCTGGCAAGAGGCCTCATTGTTTTGAGGCGTGAAGCTGCCGCAGTGCCAGATTCGCCGCATGATTCCCGCACATGCCATGGACGCCTCCGCCTGGCTGCGTCGATGCCGAGCACAAATACAATTTCCGCGTGCCCGTCGAGTAGCTGTGCAGCGTGGGTCGCAGGAAAAACTGTTTCAGGCTCAAAGCTCCGCCGCTGATGTCTCCCCCAAAAAGATTTGCATCCATTGCTTCCAGCGCAGACGGTGACGAAACGTGGCGCGCCAGCACGCAATCGCGGAATCCAGGGGCGAACCGTTCGATCTGTGCTTCGATTCGCTCCGTCATTTCCACCGTCGCCCCGTTGGGAACGTGGCAATAGGCCCACAAAACATGTTTGCCTTGCGGTGCGCGCGTGGGATCAAAAAGCGTGGGCTGCGCAACCAGCACGAAAGGCCGGTCCGCCACTCGCCCATGCGCAACGGCATCCTCCGATTCGGCGATTTCTTCCAGCGTTCCGCCGAGATGAACGGTGATGGCACGCCGGCATTCGGTGGCACGCCATGGAACCGGTTCAGACAGCGCGTAATCGATCTTGAACGCGCCTGGTCCGTGCTGGAAGCGCGAAAATGCGCGCCGATAGCGGGATGTAAGCCGATCGCCTGCGATCGCAAGCAATTGCCGCGGCGCGGTGTCGAAGAGAATAACAGCGCTATCTGCCTCCAGCTCGCGAAAAGCGGCCGAGTCGATGCGCCGCAAAGTATGCACCTCGCCGCCAAGAGTGTTCAAGCAGCCTATCAGCGCGAGCGGAATCGCTTGTGCTCCGCCGCGCGGGATCGGCCAACCAACCGCATGGATCGTCACGGCGAACATCAGCCCGACGGTTGCGCTCAAGGGCCGGTCAAGGCCGAGCATCGAGTGACCCGCCAGGCCTGCAAAGACTGCGCGCGTGCGCGGGTTGGAGAAATGGCTCTGTGCAAAACTCTGCGCGGACTGCATCATCGACCATCCGAACCTCGCCATGCGCAACGGATGATGTGGCATGCGCAACACAGGCCCCAGGCTGTCTTCGGCGAAGTCCTTCCAGTCGGCGGCCAAGGGCTCGAGCAATCGCTGCCACGTCTTGCCGTCTGCGCCCAGTGCCTTGGTGGTCAGTGCAAGATCGCGCTCAAGCACTACTGCTGTGCCGCCATCCATCGGGTGTGCCAGCGGCGCGTCGCCGTGTATCCAATCCAACCCATGCTCCTTGAGCGGGAGCGAATTGAAAAACGGGGAACCGGCAGCAAACGGATGCACTGCTGAACCGAAATCGTGCAGAAATCCCGGCAAGGTGAGCGGCATCGTTCGCGCCGCGCCACCCGGCTCGGCTTCGGCTTCGAATACGTCGACATGCAACCCCGCCTGCGCCAGCACAATAGCCGCAGCCAGCCCGTTGGGGCC
>JBAPYY010000815.1:0-1963 GCA_049284975.1 Occallatibacter sp. | reverse complement strand
GCCAGCCCGCGCGGATATTGTGCGGCAAGCTCCTCGTAAGCCTGGATCAGAGGCAGTTGCCTGTGACGGCGAAGCCACCACTTTCGGAAACTTCGCTCCCGAGCATAAGTGGTCGTGATCCAGTAATCCACGGCGCTAGGAACAATCCGGATGGCATGTGTTGATTCAGCCTTCTCCCCAATGGCGATCAGGAACTCGGCGCTGTGACCCTTTTTTGGGTGGGCGAAGGTCTTGATCTGATTGAGCGCGGTTTCGTTCAGGTGAACATGCTCCCGGAGCGCTGTCATATCGCCGGGTTGCTTGCCGATGATCTTTGTGGTCGCGTTCTTGACGATTCCGGCGCCATGCTCGTTGGGCCTGTCCGGCGTCCCCACGAAGTCTTCTGGTGTCTGGCTGATTCCCCAAACGCTGGCGTTGCGTTTGCGCGCCGTGCGGAACAACTGCACGACAACGCTTGCAAGGATCGGTGATTCAAGAAGCGCCCAGCACTCGTCGAGCAGGACAATGCTCGGCTGCCCCGTAAACCCCGATGCTCGATAGGTCGCCGTATGCGCGATCAGCAGGCTCATGGCTCGCTCCAGACGGGGATCGTCCTTCAGTTTCTCGACGTTGAAGTAGAGCCAGGGGTTATTCAACTGGACTGTCGTAGACCGATCGAACAAACGGGCATACGGCCCTTCATCGACCCAGGCGCGCAGCTTGGTCGAGGCCATTTGTGCCATTGCATTGATCTTCTGATTGCGATCGCGGTCCTGCCAGTGCGCGAGTTCAGCAGCCAGATCCCCAAAGAGCGGAGTTGGGTTCGAGGTCTTCGCGCTGCAGCGCTTGTAGGCGGAAGCGATGGCTTCGAGAAGCACACTGTCGAGCAAATCGATATCGAGATCGGGCGGCGTGTTCTCTCCCAGCATGTGCCGGGTCAGGTTCTTCAGAAACGAAATCTGATCGTTCGAAGGCTTGCTCTCCCCACGGGGCAGGTCCCAGGGGTTGATCGTTTGCTCCGAGTCGAGCGACATCTCGATCATCTCCCCGCCCATCAACTCGACCAACGGCTGATAGGAATCCCCACGCTCCAAAATCGAGATCAGCGGATTCGAGCGGGCTGCCATCAACAGCATCTGTTGCGCGGCGAGCGTCTTGCCGCCGCCGCTCTTGGCCATCAAGAGTCCATTCGCGTCGGAAAGATCAGGGTCGAACATCGAGAACGGGATCAACTGCCGGAAGGGCGTCTCGAACAAAATGAGCGGGCTCCTGCGGGTGCCAGTCCACGGCATCTCGACCGGCACGAGATCGGCAACATTCGACGTAAGCATGTCCTGATCCCGCTTGTCCGCCTCCGCCATGCCCGGCAATGTGCCGAGAAAGATTCGCCGCTTGGCGATCGTCTCCGCTACAGCCTTCGCTCCATTCATGTGCGTGAAGGCGTTCAGCACCTCTTGCGTCCGGTTGGCAAGTTCGCGCTCGGACCGTTCGAGATCGCGAAGGGTGACCGCCGGTTGCGAGGTCCGCACCACGACCGAAAGGCTCAGTTTGGCCGTTTTGAGAGACGAAGAGATGATGTCGCGCTGCACCTGAATCAGCTGCGCCTGCGCCACTTCTGCTTCGGGATTGGACTTGAAGTTACCATTTGCATCCTTTTGCGCGGCCGTCATCTTCTGGAGGCGCTTCTTATAGCTCTTGAGCACCTTTACCTGATCGGGAACCACGACTTGTCCGCTGATGACGATGGGGAAACCGAGAGTCGAGAAGTTCTGTAGCATCCCCGGAAAAGTTGCATCCGGAAGTTCCTTGAGGCTCACAACCCCGTAAAGATACCCATCGATATTGAGGTAAGTCTCGGTTTCATTGAGGATGCTCGCCTCCGCCGCCTGTTCCCGTGCGCTGCGGTTCTCGATCATTTCCTCGCCCGGAACAAATAGCCGCCGATCATCCCGGTTCGGGCGCTGCGCGTGCTTCAGTTCCTCAA
>JBAPYY010000814.1:0-1938 GCA_049284975.1 Occallatibacter sp. | reverse complement strand
GTGGTGGACAGGAGACAAGTAGCGATGTGGATTTGTACTGGGTGGTCTGTACCGCAAGCAGCACAGATTATCGCGTTGATCTTGGATTCGAGTTTTGAACGGCAATGCAAATCGGAGAAAGAAATGGAATTCTCCGATTTAGAACCTGCATCGGAGAGAGCGTGTTCTATCGCTGATTCCATACTGAGACACACACGGATATATTTGTCGCAAAAGACTCACCAATGTAATACCGTCATAGCCCAATCAACCCTGCGCGCCTTTGCCGCTGCTCTTGTGCTGTTCGCGAGTGCCGCTGGCGCTGGCTGGGGGCAGAGTTCGCAGCAGGATTCCGTTACGCGTGCCACACAACTTCCGCTCTCTGGCCGTCAGCAGGGCGGCACCTCCGTGCAACAGTCGGCCACGCCTTCGACCGCATCGAGCGTCAATACACTGAACACGCAGGTGAGCATTCAAGGCGCTTATACCGGCAGCGCGCTTGATCCGAATCCGCCCGCCGGTTCTCTCACACTCACCTTGACCGATGCCGTGCGCCGGGGCCTTCAATTCAACCTTGGCAGAGTCGGCGCAGACGCCGCCTCGCGGCAGGCGCAGGCCCAGCGCATCTCCGCGCGCAGTTCATTGCTGCCCAATCTCAGCGTTAGCGCTTCGGAGAACGCCGCGAAAACCAATCTCCAGGCGGAGGGCTTCAGTGCCAGTGCATTTGGAGAGTCCGAGGGTTTTAGCTTCCCAAACACAGTGGGGCCATTTCACTACTACGACCTTCGCGGGTCGCTCCAGCAGAACGTCATGGATTTCACCGCTGTCCACAACAATCGATCTGCGCGGCAGTCTGCCGACGCGGCGAGTCTCGAGGCGAGCCAGGCGCGTGAGGAAGTCGTGCTCGCAGTGACCGGAGTCTATCTTCAGTTAATGGCGACAAGCGCCATGATCGATGCACAACGCGTGGAGGTGCAGTACGCGGAAGCCAGCTATAAGCAAGCGTGCGCACAAGCCGACGCGGGCAACAAAGCTCCTATAGAAGCCAATCGCAGCCTGGTGGAGTTGCAGACAGAACAGCAGCGCCTGCGCTCCCAACTGGGCGATTTGCAGAAACGGAAGAATGCGCTGGCTCGCATGATCGGGCTGCCGCTGGCCCTCGATATTTCCATCACAGAAAAGCTGGAAAGCCTCCCTTTCGACGCCGCCTCTGTTGAGGATGTTGTGAACCGTGCATGGACGCAGCGCCAGGATCTCAAGTCAGCGGAAGCAGCCTTGCGCGCGGCGGAAGAAGCGCGCAAGGCCGCTGGAGCCGAGCGTCTGCCTTCAGCGACGGTCAAGGGCTACTACGGAATTGAAGGCATTAATCCCAATCAAGGCAACGGTATCTTTCAGGCCTCGGCAACGGTGAGCATTCCCATCTTCGACGGTGGCCGCATTCATGCGGATACCGCGCAGGCAGATGCTGTTGTCGCCGAACGCCGGGCTGAACTCTCCAATGAGCGCGGCGCTGTTGAGCTTGATGTTCGGGATGCCTACATCGATCTGACCGTGGCCAGCGATCAGGTCGGCACTGCGGAGAGCAATCGCAAGCTTGCGCTTGAAACCTTGCAACAGTCACAGGACCGCTTTGCCGTGGGCGTAGCCGACTCGGTAGAGGTGGTCAACTCGCAAGAGGCGCTGGCCGCTGCGGACCACGACTACGTCAGCAGCTTGTTTTCACAGAATCTCGCTAAGATCACTCTCGCGCACGCTATGGGAGAGGCCGAGAAAGACATTCCCGACTTACTCAAAGGGAGCAAGTAAATGAGCACTGAACCACAGCCGGAATCTCAACCTGATGCGGCGGGCCAGTCCAGCACCGATGCCACTCCACCCCGCCGCAGTATCAACCCCTTGGTGGTCGGTGTCGTTTTGCTTGTGCTACTGGCTATCGGTATCGGCTGGTACCTCTACTCC
>JBAPYY010000813.1:0-3917 GCA_049284975.1 Occallatibacter sp. | reverse complement strand
GGGTTTTTGCCCGCATCCAACCCGATTGGCCACAGGATATACACTGCCAGGCCATCGAAGCTGCGGTTGCGATCGCGCAGATCGAGATAGTCGGGATAAGAAAAAGAACCGTCCTTAAAGGGCCCATGCTCGATCGAATAGAGACTATCGGCCTGCGGCACATTCAGCGGGCGCAAAATCATCGCATTTAATACTGCAAAAACAACAGCGTTGGCGCCGATGGCCAATGCCAGCGTCAAGAGCGCGGCTGTTGTGAATCCCGGAGATTTGCGCAGCACGCGGAGAGCGAACCGCACATCCTGTAGAACAGTCCCGATCAAATTGCCGCCCAACGCTGCATGAATCTCCTCTTTGTACTTCTCGCGCCCGCCGAAGTCGATATGCGCCCGCCGCTCTGCCTCTGCGCGACTCAAGCCGGAACGCACCAGATCGTCAGCGCGGTGCTGGATGTGGGAGCGAATTTCCTCTTCCATCTCGGCGTGCATCTGGTCGCGCCCAAACAGAGCGGCCATGCGGAAGCGAAGCGAATCGAGGAGTTTCATATTTCCTCCGGTTGTGGCGAGAGTGCGGACGCGATTGCAGTGGCCAGCCGGTTCCAGCTTTCAGTCTCTTCCCGCAGACGCTTGCGGCCCGCGACGGTGAGTTCGTAAAACTTGGCACGGCGATTATTCTCCGATGTGCCCCAACTCGCCTTGAGCAATCCTTGACGGACAAGCCGAAACAGGCCGGGATAGAGCGCGCCCTGCTCGATGAGCAGCGCATTATCGGAAATCTGCCCAATGCGCAGCAGGATTCCATACCCATGCAGCGGGCCGAGCGAGACCGCCCTCAGAATAAGCAAATCGAGTGTGCCGGGAAGAAGCTGAGCCTGGTCGTTCACCGTGCCTCCTAAGATGATTAGGAGACTAGCTCGATCTCTCCTAAGCTGTCAAGGAGAAAAACGTCGCTTCACCAAGAATTTGTTTCTCCCCGTCTCGTACGTCCCTCGCATTTCATTCCGCCCTCCCCGTCCCGCATGCGCTATCCTGTCCTTGCAACAACACTTACGGGGAGCGCCACCGGCCGGCAAACGTAATGGCGATACAGTCGATCGAAAAGACCGCCAAGAACCTCGTCCTCACCGTGCAGGACTACTCCCTGTTTGCCTGGCGCGCCTTTACAAATCTCTATCGCCCTCCCATCTACTGGCCCGAATTCCTCATTCAAGCCGACATCATCGGGTTCGGGTCACTATCCATCGTCGTGCTATCCGGTCTTTCCACGGGCGGCGTGTTGGCGCTGCAATCGGCGGCCACACTGTCGGCCTTCGGAGCCACCGCCATCACTGGCCAGTTTGTTTCGCTCACTATGATCCGTGAGCTCGGCCCGGTACTCACGGGAGTGATGGTCAGCGGCCGCAACGCAAGTTCCATGGCCAGCGAACTCGGGTCGATGGTTGTGACCGAACAAATCGACGCCATGCGCGCCCTGGGCGTTGACCCCATGCGCAAGCTGGTCACCCCACGCATCGCCGCCACGATCACAATGCTCTTTTTCCTTACCATCGTCGCGGATGCCTGCGGCATCGCGGGCGGCGGCTTGGTCACTGTATTCATGAACCACCAGAACGGCACCCAGTACCTGAACAAGGCTTGGGAGGCCCTCCGTTATCCCGACATCATTCAAGGGTTGGTCAAGCCGCTCTTCTTCGGCTACATCCTAAGCTCCATAGGCTGCTTCTACGGAATGAGAACCAAGGGTGGAACCCAGGGCGTGGGCCGCTCCACCATCGAGGCCGTCGTATGGGCTTCGGTTCTCATCATCTTTGTCGACTTTCTCCTCACCCAGGTTTTGCTCACCCTCTTTCCTCCCCTATGAGCGAGTTCACCGCATCCGTCGAGCCCGGTCCCGGCCAGTCTTGTCAAGAGATGGCCGACCCCGTCGCGGCATTTTGCAATGTATCCATCGCATTCGACGGCCCGCCGGTGCTGGAGAACGTCAGCTTCTCCGTTGCACAGGGAGAAACGCGCGTCCTGCTCGGCCCGGCCGGCGTAGGCAAGAGCGTCCTGCTCAAGCTGGTTAACGGCCTGCTGCGCCCGGATGAGGGCCGTATCCTGCTCTTCGGCGAAGAGATTACGCACATGCCCGAGGAGCAGCTTTTCGCCCTGCGCGCCCGCACCGGCATGGTTTTTCAGGAGGGCGCGCTCTTCGATTCGCTCTCCGTCCGCGACAATGTGGCCTACCAGCTTATCCAGGAGCGTGTTCCAGACGCCGAAATCGACCAGCGGGTTCGCGATGCCCTGCGCTTTGTCGAGTTGGAAGAGACTTTCAACCTGTTTCCGGCTAGCCTTTCGGGCGGAATGCGCCGCCGCGTGGCCATCGCACGTGCGTTCATCCAAACGCCAGAGCTGCTGCTTTACGATTCACCCACCGGCGGCCTCGACCCCGTCACTTCGACCACCATCATCGAACTGATCGTCAAGGAGCGCGACGTCAGCCATACACCCTCGCTGCTGGTCACCCATCGCCTGCAAGACGCCCTCGCCCTCTGCAACCACCGCTTCGACCCCGAGCAAGGCCGCATGGTTCCCTACCCCAAAGGAGAAACCGACCCCAGCACCACATTCCTTATGCTCGAAGAAGGCCGCCTCATCTTCGACGGCACGCTGCTAGAGTTGGTCAGAAGCCAAAACCCGTTTGTCCGAGAGTTTTTGGAATGAAGAGGAGCAGGCAACAGCAGGACAGCCTCAAATGATTGGCATTGTGCGCACACTTTGACACGAAACCTCAGGGATGCAAGCCACCTGTCACGATCTAAATGATAGGATCATCCGAGCTTATTGCACCGTTTGGCCTTGATAGCAGTTCTGGACAAGAATGAGTTGGCAGTAGATTTGTCAGCCTCTTATGGATGGAAAGGGAATCAGCAATGAGCCGTACAAAAACTGCAGCAAATCGCGAATCGCAAGAGAGTCAAGCCGCTCTTGGAAGATTTGGTTGGTCAGGGCGGAGCATTTTGCCGCTATTCCTGGCTAGTTTCGTGGCGCTTTATTTTGAACTCATTATCATTCGCTACCTTTCGACCGAAATCCGAGTCTTCGCTTACCTTAAGAACCTGGCGCTCATCGCGAGTTTCTTTGGAATTGGGTTAGGGATGATTCGAGAGAAGCCCCCGCAGGCCCTAAAACGGCTCTTTCCCCTGATTGCCGTGGCGCTTTTGCTTCTTATTACATTTGCATCCGCTCTCAAGCTGACACATCTGGCTGCTCCTACTTTTGACTACGGTATGCTGGGAGACCAGCCCGCAGGGCCCAACAGCCAGTGGATGCTTCTCTGGAGCTTGATGATGATCTTGATTTACATCATCGCCGTTCCAGGCATCATGTACCTTGTTGTGGCATTTTTCACCGTCCTGGGCGGGTTGGTCGGTGAACATCTCAAGACGTTCCCCTCTCTGAAAGGCTATGGGGTGAATCTGGCGGGAAGTCTCGCCGGCGTCCTCGTCTTCACAGCCCTTTCGTTCCTGGGCTTGCCCCCGATTATCTGGGTCCTGCTTGGGCTGCTGGCACTGGTTCCTTTTTTCATCCACCAGCGCTGGGCCTTGGCCAGCTTTGCTTTGATTCTCTGCGCCATGGCGGTTCCGCAGCAACACGCTTATTGGTCGCCCTACTATCGGATTACACTGACCAAGGTTCCGCCCCCGCAGGGATGGCCTCTCCCGGCAGCCTATTATGTCGATGTCAACTACGATTACCATCAAAAAATGTTAGACCTCTCGCCCGAGTTCACGGCACGCTTTCCCGACGCAGAGCCGAACCGCAACGGGCGTCCGACCTACGAGCTTCCGTATCGGCTGGTTCCGCATCCTGGGCGCGTACTCGTGGTAGGCGCTGGCACCGGAAATGATGTTGCTGCGGCTCTTCGACACGGAGCAATTC
>JBAPYY010000812.1:0-4098 GCA_049284975.1 Occallatibacter sp. | reverse complement strand
GTTTATTACGGCTACCGCGCCTGGGGTCCGAATTGGCCCTATAGCGCGAGTTGGACGAAAGGATCTTCGGTGGGCTTCATCTCGGATGTCGATGCAAATGGCAACCGTTTCAATCCGAACAAACTGCTGCTGGACCCCTATGCGAAGGAGATAAGCCAGGACCCGCTCAACGCATTCAATCAGGATGGGACCATCTTCGCGTCAGGCGCATCTTACAGGACAATCGACAGCGGCACCTATGCACCCAAGGGAATCGTTCTCTCGGCCAGTTGGCAAAACACCGGCACAAAACCCACTCGCGCGCAAAAGGACGATGTGATTTATGAAGTCAATCTTCGCGGCCTGACCAAACAGGATCCGAACACCCCGACGGCCTATCAGGGCACGTACTATGGCGCCGGACTCAAGGCCCCGTACCTGGCCAGCCTTGGCATTACCGCCGTTGAGTTCCTGCCCATGCAGGAGGCGCAGAACGACTCGAACGACGTGACTCCGGGCTCAAACGCGGGTCAGAATTATTGGGGTTACACGACTGAGAATTTTTTCGCTCCCGATCGTCGCTACGCATATAACAAATCGCCGGGCGGCCCGACGGCTGAGTTTCAAGCCATGGTCGCGGCATTTCACAACGCTGGCATCAAAGTGTATATGGACGTGGCTTACAACCACACCGCGGAAGGCGGAACGTGGGCGGGCGCCGATCCGACTACCGCAACCATCTTTTCCTGGCGTGGCTTGGACGATGCGACCTATTACGAATTGACGGCGGGCAATCAATACTTTTACGACAACACCGGAACTGGCGGGAATTTCAACACGTACAACACGGTCGCTCAAAACATGATCGTCGATTCGCTGGCCTACTGGATGAATACCATGGGCATTGACGGTTTTCGCTTTGATCTGGCTGCGGTGCTTGGCAATAACTGCCTGAATGGAGCCTATGAATCGGCGGCGCCGAACTGCCCCAGCGGAGGATTCAACTTTGATGCGGCGGACTCCAACATCGCGCTCAATCGCATCCTGAAGGAATTCACGGTGCGTCCGGCAAACGGAGGTAGCGGACTTGACCTCTATGCCGAGCCCTGGACAGCCACGGGGCAGAACGAACAAGGTGGATTCCCGCTGGGCTGGTCGGAGTGGAACGGCGTTTTTCAGAACACATTGCGCCAGGCGCAGAACGAACTGGGAAACATGACCATCTCCATCGGCCAGGATGCGACCGACTTCACGGGGTCTTCTAACATTTTTCAAAGCAACGGGCGCTCGCCGTGGAATTCCACCAACTACATCGATGTGCATGACGGGTTGACACTGAATGACGTCTACTCTTGCAATGGCCCAAACAATACGCAGGCTTGGCCGTGGGGTCCATCGTCGGGCGGACCGGGCGCGAACTATAGCTGGGATCAAGGAGGCGCGGCAGCCGACCAACGCCGCGCCGCGCGCACTGGCATGGCCTTCGAGATGTTATCGGCAGGCACTCCCTTGATGGAGGGAGGCGATGAATTCCTGCGAACGATTCAATGCAACAGCAACGCCTATAATCTGGACTCGCCGGGTAACTGGCTTAACTATAACTGGACGGCCAACCAGGCTAACTTCTTTAACTTTGCGCAGCGAGCCATTGCCTTCAGAAAAGCGCATCCGGCGCTTCGCCCGGTAACCTGGTACACATCAACTCAAGTTGTCTGGTATGAACCCAGCGGAGCGGTTGCGACCGCAGACTATTGGAATAACACGAGCAACTATACCATCGCCTACACGGTCAACGGTGCTTCCTTCGGCGACGCTAACTCGATGTATATCGCCTTTAACGGATGGTCGGGAAGCATTACGTTCACATTGCCCACCCCGCCGACTGGCACGAATTGGTATCGCGTGACAGACACTTGCAACTGGAACGACGGCCCCGATGCGTGGCTCAGCTCAGGCAACGAGGTTTTGATCGGAGGCGCTGGCAGCACTTACAACCAGTGCGGTCAGTCGTTGTTGCTGCTGATCTCAAAGTAATTCGCCAACCCGGAAACAGGACCTCAGCTCAACCCCGCAAGTTCCCTTGCCCGCCGGAAGACGCTGAGCAGCATGGGCCGTGTGAGCTTGCCGGTGTTGGTGTTTTGCAGAGATGGATGATAGCTCGAAATAATTGTCAGCCCGTTGGGCAATGTGAACTCCGCGCCGTGAGCGAAGACGAAGCCGGAGCGCGAAGTGAGCTGGCCGCTTCGCCGCGCGTGAGCTAGCAGACCGTCGAAAGCGATTTTGCCCAGGCAAATCACCACGCGCAGATTCGTGAGCAGAGGAATCTCTTCGTCGAGCCAGAGAGAGCAGTTGTGCAATTCATCGGGAGCGGGTTTGTTGGCCGGCGGGGCGCAGTGGGCAACGGCGCTGATCCACAAATCGGTAAGCTTCATACCGTCGTCGCGACTGATGGCATTGGGCTGGGACGCGAAGCCGGCCTCATGCAGCACCGGAAAGAGAAAATCGCCCGAGCCGTCGCCGGTGAACATTCGCCCCGTTCGATTGGATCCATGCGCGCCGGGAGCCAGTCCCAGCGTCAGCACACGCGCACGCGGATCGCCAAACGAAGGCACGGGCCGGCCCCAGTAGGCGCAATCTGCATAAGCGCGACGGCGCACACGCGCCACCTCGGCGCAGTACGCGCGCAGCCGCTCGCAACGCTTGCAGGCGACGATGCGGGCATTGAGGGCTTCAAGCGAAGACGATACAACGGTCATGCTGAAATTCTAGGTCACGCCGGCGATAGGGACGAGCCGGACTTTGCTATTTCCTTTTCCTTATTCCCCGTCCTCTGTCTCATCGCCTTGCCTGTGCTATATTTTTACTTGCCTCTCAAGGAATTCTGGAGCAAATCAGCAATGCAGCCCTCGGCAAATCCTGAGTTTTTGCGCCGCGCCATTGCGCTGGCCACAGAGAATGTGGTCAACGGCGCAGGCGGGCCATTTGGCGCCGTGATTGTGCGCGACGGCCGCATTGTGGGCGAGGGCGTGAACACGGTTACAGTCGCGCACGATCCTACGGCGCACGGCGAAGTGAACGCCATCCGCGCTGCAGCGAAGGCTCTGGGCGCGTTCTCGCTGGCCGGATGCCAACTCTACACCAGTTGCGAGCCTTGCCCCATGTGCCTCGCAGCGGCTTACTGGGCGCGGATTGATGCCATCTACTACGGCGCCAGCGCAGCCGACGCAGCACGCGCCGGATTCGACGACGCGTTTCTCTACGGCGAGTTACGTAAAGACAGCGCTGATCGCAAGCTGCCTGCCAAGCAACTGCTGGGCAACGAAGCATGGTCAAGCTTTGCCGCGTGGATCGCGTCGCCCAATAAGATCGAATACTGATTCTCAACTGGCGTTGACGCGGAGTGCGAGGCTATACTGCGTGCCATGCAAGCTATCTGGATTTCATTGCTTCTGACGGTTTCGTCCTTCGTCGCTGCCCAATCCTCAGAAACTACACAAACGCCCTGGCGGATGTAGGAGTCAGGCACGACGGCCAGCCTGCGCGGAATTGATTCAGTCGATGGCACAATCGCGTGGGCCAGCGGAACGAATGGCACGGTGCTGAAGACTCTCGACGGCGGCGCGCATTGGGCAGCCTGCGCAATTCCCGACGCGGCAAAGGACGGCGCGATTCTCGACTTTCGCGGTGTGCAAGCGTGGGACGCGACGACGGCAATCGTGATGGCCTCCGGGCCGAGCGATAAAAGCGGCCTCTACAAGACGACTGATGGGTGTAAGTCATGGAAGCTGGTTTTCCTAAATCTTGACAAAGAAGGATTCTGGGATGCAATTCGGATTACAGGTCCCCAGACCGCTCTCATGATTGGCGACCCGCTCCCACATAGGGTGCTGGATCGTTTCAAAGTGAGGACATTTTTTCACTTTCCGCTATACGGGACAATTGACGCTGGCGATACCTGGACTCGGCTGGACAAGGACAGTTTATTTGCACTCTCAGATGAAAGCGGGAAACCGTCGCAATCCATTTTTGCGGCAAGCAATTCATCCTTACTAGAAACCGCTCAGCATCGGTGGATTCTGTTTGTTGTTGGAGGAAAAAGGGCTGAGCTGAACCTTCTTG
>JBAPYY010000811.1:0-2029 GCA_049284975.1 Occallatibacter sp. | reverse complement strand
TTGGCGTCCCCGACGGGATTTGAACCCGTGTTATCGCCGTGAAAGGGCGGTGTCCTAGGCCGGGCTAGACGACGGGGACGCTTGATAGGGCTTAGCACAGGCCGAGATCGGCCACATGCGCCCTTATGAAGGCTACCAACTCAACGGAGCTGTGTCAAAGAAACGAGGCCACTGTCAGAATCCGGCCCGATGGCAGGAGCGTGATTTTTTGCGTCGCTGCCCCGGTCCCATGCGTCACATTACAATAAGGAAGGCGACCAGAAATCAATTCACCGTAGGAAGTCCGCGCAGTGTTTGGCGGACGCTTTAGCGAAAGCTGCAATTACTGTTGACAATCGGCCCAGTCAGGCAGAATCGCAATTTTATCCGGCACAAACCGAAGAACTTGGCTGGATTTTGCGTGGAACTTTGGGCTGAAGAATTCCGTAGAAGAGATAAAGTGAGGAAAATCGCTTTGAAACGCATTATTGGGATAGGTTGTTTTTTGCTTCTGGGATTGGCGGCGACGGGCTGCCAGAAGAAGCAGGTGGCTCATGCCGCGTCTGGAATGCAGGCTATGCCGGTGCAGACGGTGGCCGTTGCCCTCGCTCCTGTGCCGCAGTCGAGCGAGTATGTGGCCACCATCAAGTCTCGCCGCTCGGCGACCCTGGAGCCGCAGGTATACGGACGGATTACGGAGATTCACGTTCGCTCGGGCGATCATGTGAAGGCGGGACAGTTGTTGATGGAGATTGATCCGCGGATGCAAATGGCCGCCGTTGCTTCAGCGCGGGCGACCGAACGCCAGAAAAAGGCCATCTACGATTACAACGTGATTGAGCTCGAACGCCAGCGCAAGCTCTTCGAGGCCGGCGTGACCAGCCGCGACGCGTACGATCAGGCGCAGCAATCCTTCGGCAACACCAAGGCGGATTACGAATCGTCCGTGGAGCTGCGAAAGACGCAGGAGGAACAACTGGCCTATTACCTCATTCGCTCGCCCTTCGACGGCGTTCTGGGTGATATTCCAGTGCATGTGGGCGATCTTGTCGCGCCCCTCAACTCGCCTCCCTCGATTCTCACCACAGTGGATGAGTACAAAGATCTGGAAGCATACATCTACGTTCCAACAGAGCGCGCCAGTCAGGTGCGCCAAGGGCTCGTGGTTGAGCTGACGGACAACACCGGCAAGCTGCTGGAGAAGACGAAGATCGATTTTCTCTCGGCGCAGGTGGACACCAACTTGCAGGGGATCTTGGTAAAGGCTTCTGTCCACGTTACGCCGGAGGTACTGCGCAATGCGCAGATGATCAAGGCACGCGTCATCTGGAGCACCACCCCCATGGCGGTTGTGCCGGTGCTGGCGGTTACGCGCCAGGGCGGGCAGAGCTTTGTGTTTGTGGCTCAGCAGCAGGACGGCCACTTTGTCGCCCACCAGGTTGCGGTCACGCTGGGCGATACGGTAGGCAACAACTATTCAGTCTCCTCGGGCTTGAACGCGGGCGACCGGGTCATCGTCTCCAGCACTCAGTTCCTGATCAACAACATGCCAGTCATGCCGTTGCCGGGAGCCTAGAGCACAGCTAGCCGGCGCTTCCGGCAACGGGCCGGAGGCTGGCGACAGTCAAACCGTGTCCTTAAAGGGCAAAAGGGAAGGCCTACTTTGTTTGTCGATTTCTTTATTCATCGGCCGGTTTTTGCGACGGTCTGCGCGCTGCTGATTATTCTCGCCGGCGCAGTGTGCATTCCCAATCTTCCGATAGCAATGTACCCCACACTTGCGCCTCCGCAGGTAAACGTAAGCTGCAACTACGTGGGCGCCAATGCCGATACGGTTGAAAAGGCCGTCACCATTCCGCTGGAAGAGTCTATTAACGGCGTCGAGGGAATGCGCTATATCAATTCGTCGAGTGACAACAGCGGCTCCAGTTCCATCACCACCACTTTCCAGACCGGCTACGATCTCGACATCGCCGCCGTTGACGTGCAGAATCGCGTGGCCAGCGTTACAGGCCGGCTGCCCGCGGCCGTTAACGCTACAGGCATAAGC
>JBAPYY010000810.1:0-9967 GCA_049284975.1 Occallatibacter sp. | reverse complement strand
TGTTCTGATCTTCTAGAATGACCGGCTCGATAACCACTTCACTTAAAGCTTTTTGCGTCGGAGTCTCGGGAAGCATGGATTTGCTCGGATCTTCCAAATTGGGCTGCTCGGCGATTGTCTCTTTTGAAGCTTCTTCCATGGGAGTCTCGGCGATCTCGGCCTTGTTTTGATCTTCCAGGTGCTGGGAGAGAGAGTCGGTCAGAATCGGGCTCAGGTACATCAAGAGTGACGCGCGATCATCCTTGTCGCTGACAATCGTGATCTGCTCACAGCGCGTGAGACCAGACGGAGGCTCGGTAATGGAACTAACCGTAATAGTGAATTCGCCATACTCTGGCACGAGTTCAGCCCGAAACTCTTTGACTCCGTCTGTGACCATTTTTAACAGTGCTTCAGACTGTTCCGGTCCGAACTCTTCGGCTTGATGGCCGAGGAGCTTCGATGCCCATATGCCGGCTGCGACACGATGGCACTCCAAGTGGACTTCACCGTTTATGCTCCCAGCAAGAGCGAGCTTGATCCTGACCGGCTCAGTTCCATCAGGAGCCGGTTCGACGTCTGGTACCGCTGCAATCATCCAGGGCAACCCACCGGCTCCGGTCAGAGTCTTAACCAGAGCCGTGAAAAGAGCTTGCGAAAATGACAGAGTTACGCTGCCAACCGTTGTGTTCGTCGCCATACTAGTCCTTTCCTAAGACCGGCTCTTGCGACCGGGATGAAACTTGCGCGGCCTTCCGCATGCCGTTTCGCACCGGCAATGCCTCAAAAACTTCTACGTCTTCCACAGTGAGCCGTCCCGGGTTATTCACGGGCGCTTTCATTCTCAAGATCATCCCGGGTTTAAGATCAACCAGATCCTTTACCAGGACCCGCATCTCCGTGATATCTGCTGCGACGGTAAAGTCGCAATCGAGAATCCGCTCGCGAAGACTGGGGCTTTGCAGAAGCCGAAGGCTTGATATTTTCTTTGACTGCGCAGCTTTCAAGTGCCTGAGCAGGAAACCGACAAACGATGTCGGCAGCACCATGGTGATACACCCGCTCGTCTCTCCCAAGGACATCTCGAAGATCATTAACACCAGTTTTTCGTTGGCCAGGAATGCCTGCTGAATCATTGCCGGCTTGATGCAATGGCTTGGTGTCAATGACAGGTTTAGAGCTCGCCAAGAGTTTTCCAACTCCCTCACAATGAGGGCGGTGACGCTCTCCAGTATCTCCTCGTCGATCTCTGTAAACTCGCGCACCTGTTCCGATGCGGTTCCCGCGCCGCCGAGCAAGAGGTCAATGACAGGGAAGATCAGATCAATATCCATCTCCAACAGAAAATTGGTCTCCATCACGTTAATCGAACAGGGCATCAGGTAGCTGGTGGCAGCTGTCCTGCTGGAATACTCGGTGACAGACATTTGCTCGAGTGCCGCTAGTTTCAACTTAAGAGAGGCGCCCAGAAACAGTTCCAGCGAGTTAGTGGCATTGATGGCGAATTTCTCGTGCAGGGCAGTCAACATGCGCACATTCTCGTTGGACAGGCGGCCCGCGTAGCGAAAGTTGCAGGATTGAATCGTGCGCGGCTTGGGTTGCACACTCTGCGTTGCCGTTGTAGGTGGCCCGCCCGAGCCAGGCAATGCAGTCATGCTTGCCTCCTAAACGGCGGAGTATCCGGAGCCTGGTTAACCGCCTGACGCCGGTGCGGCAGGTCTGCTGCTCCTGCATGAAGATGTTTCAGAGATGCGCGCAACTTAACCATCGCCGCGGCGTGTATCTGTGAGACGCGCGATACAGCGATACCCACCACTTTCGAAACTTCCTTCATTGTCAACTCTTCGCGGTAATACAAGGAAAGAATCAACTGCTCTCTCTCCGACATGCGGGACACTGCCTCTATAAGCTGCGCCTTTCTCTCACCTTCCAGGCAGAGATCAAACGGATTATCGCCGCCTCCACTAGGCGCCGATTCAATCAGATCATGCGATTCAGCGTTGTCGTGGGAGGAATTCGCTTGCTGCCCTACCAAATGCAGTCCGTCCAATTGACTGAGCGTTGTCTGCAATTCGTCGAGAGGCATCTGCATGTCCGCGGCAATCTCCTCTTCGTCCGGTTGCCTTCCCAACTGCGACTCCAGTTTGGCGACAGAAGAGGTGATTTCGCGGTTTCTCCTGCGCAATGTGCGAGATCCCCAGTCCAGCTTGCGAAGGCTATCCAGAATTGCGCCGCGAATGCGATATTTTGCGAAAGTGGCGAATTGTGCGTCCTTCGAGCCATCGTAGTTGCGGCAAGCGTCGAGAAGGCCGAGGACGCCGGCCTGGACCAGGTCTTCCATCTCCACTTGTTTGGGCAATCTTTCACGAATTCTCGCTGCGACATAATAAACCTGCGGCAATTCACGCATCACGAGCTCGTTACGTTCCTCGATTCCATCACTACTCGCGCGGTAAGCCAATTCGGCTGATGTCATTCGATCTCTCCCTTTACAAAGCACTTGCCAACTTCAGAAGCTATATTGAGGTGTCTTACCCTCCGTAATGTCCAACTGCCCAATTCCACAACTTTGCTCGAAGGTTCAATGCAGTACCCCTACCGACTGCACGGGTGTCATTGGTGGAATTTCCCCAGGAGAGATGACAACAATCTTGGGGATGAGCGGCTCCAGGAGGCGGCGAAGATAGTACCTGCCGGGAGAGGAACAGAGGAGGACGGGAGGCGCCGAGCTGATCTCCTGCCCAAAATCCGTACGCAGCCCATCCAGCACGCGGCGTGCCAAACCGACCTGCTGCGGCGTCGAAATCGATTGGTTCAATGGCTGGTTCGAACCCCGAAGACATTCATCTTCAATCGCCATGTCGAGAGTGACAACCTTGAGTTCGCCCTTGGCATTTAACAGGGGCCGAATTAACGCTCGTCCAAGGGCGTGCCGGACTGCCTCGACCAGGGCGATCGGATTCTTGTTAAACGACGCTGTTTCCACGAGGGTTTCTAGAATTGTTCCGAGGTCGCGAATCGAGACCTGCTCACGCAGCAATTGTTGCAGCACTTTTTGTACTTCTCCGAGACTCATGAGCTTTGGAATCAGCTCATCGATGAGCTTAGGATGAGAGTCGCTCAACCGGTCGATCAATCTCTTGGTTTCGTGCCGTGATAAGAGTTCATTGGCATTTCGCTTGATTACTTCTGCCAGATGTGCCGAAAGCACGGAAGTTGAGTCAACGACTGCATATCCTGCAGCAATTGCCTGTCCCTGAGTTTGAGGAGTAATCCACTTTGCAGGCACATCAAAAGCCGGCTCGCGTGTGTCCTGCCCCGGAAGGTCGGGCGCATTAGCATTGGAACTAATGGCAAGCAGGCAGTCCCGACGCAACTCCCATCGCGCGATCTCAGCCCCACGCAGGTAAATTACGTACTCTCTCTCCCGCAGCGAGAGATTGTCTGTGATGTGAATTGAAGGAACCAGGAAGCCAAGTTGCTGTGCCAGATTCTTTCGCATGGACTTTACGCGAGACAGTAATTGGCCCCCCTTTTGCGCATCCACAAGAGGTACCAGGCCCACCCCGACCTCAAGCATGAGCTCATCGAGCTTGAGTATCGCGTCGATGGGATCCACTTGCGGGGCTGCTGCTCCACCTGGTCCAGGCACTGCATTCTTGGCGGCGAACTCCAGTTCGTCCACTTCATCTCTTAATACTTGCGGCTTCAATTTCCATGCGCCGAACATCAAAGCAGCGGCCAGACAGAAGAATGAAAACTTCGGCAGGCCGGGAATCATTCCAAGTGCTGCCATTGCTCCGCCCGCAATCCACAAGAGCCGCGGACTATTGAAGAGTTGCTTGCCCACATTGACGCCGAGAGACTCTTTCGACGCGGCCCGCGTGACGACAATGCCGCCAGCGACGGACACAAGCAATGAGGGAAGAATTGTAACTAACCCGTTCCCCACTGTGAGGATGGTGTAGGTCTTCAACGCTTCCTGGAAGGGAACACCTTGCTGAAACACTCCGATTAAGAAGCCAGCGATAATGTTGATGGCCATGATCAGTATCGTGGCCAGCGAATCGCGCTGACTGAATCGGGCTGCGCCGTCCATGGCGCCGCAGAACTCGGCCTCCCGCGCCACCCTTTCGCGCCTTGCCCGGGCCTGCTGCTCATTGATCAGGCCTGCGTTCAGGTCGGCATCAATGGCCATTTGTTTGCCAGGCATGGCATCGAGAGTAAACCGGGCAGTGACCTCTGCAGTACGCACCGCACCGTGAGTGATAACAAGAAACTGAATTGCTATCAATGCTAAGAAGAGGACAAAACCAACAATGTAGTTTCCTCCAACCACGAACTGGCCAAATGCCTCGATCACCTTGCCGGCAGCCGATGTGCCTTCATTTCCATGCAACAAGATACGACGAGTGCTAGCCAGATCGAGCGACAGCCGAAGCAATGTGAGCAAGAGCAGAAGGCTCGGGAACACTGAAAATTGTACCGGCCGAAGTATCTGGATTGCAGTCAGTAGCACCAGAATCGATGCAGTTATGCTAAAGGTCAGCAGAAGGTCCAGTATGAAGCTTGGCAACGGCACAAGCATTACAAAGACCATGGTGACCGCAGCTATAGGTGCGATCCACTCGCCGGACTTACGCAAGGCAGCTAAGAAACCATTCATTATTGCGTCACCCCACGATGCCGAGATGATGAATCTGGTGCGCCTTCAGTTTTCTGGCCCGAAGCATTTCTTGAGCGCCGCTCTGCTTCACTTCGCCGTACTTCGGCCTGTGCGCGGAAGACCAAAGCGAGAATCTCCGCCACCGCCTGATACAACTTGGAGGGAATTGAATCGCCGACTTCCACGCTCTTGTAAAGCGCTTGCGCCAAGAGTCTGTTTTCCACCAGCATGATCCCGTTGTCGCGCGCCAACTGCTTGATCTTCTCTGCAAGCAAGTTCTTTCCTTTAGCTACAACCACAGGCGCGGTCATATCGGGTTGATATTTGAGTGCGACCGCATAGTGGGTTGGATTGGTGACAATGACCGTAGCAGTCGCGGCAGCTTGCAAGGACTGTTTCTTTCGCATTGCCCTTTGTAATTGCCGGATACGCGACTTAATGAAGGGATTGCCATCTGTATCTTTGTACTCCTGGCGCACCTCCTGCTTGGTCATCTTCATGTCGCCTTCCATCTTCTTCAAAATCAACACATAGTCGACCACGGACCAGACCAGAAGGATCAGGCCTGACTTCCAAGTCAGGTCCAACATCATCGATCCTTCGAGACCGATGAACGGCCGCAGGCCGAGGCTGGATGCGTGGGTCATCGTTTCCCAATGTCCGCGCATTGTGTTGATGGTGACCCAGAGAATGGCGCCAAATGGCAGCAGTGATTTCAATGTGGTGCTGAGGCCCACGGTCGAGAAAATCTGGCCCAGTCTGCTGGCAGGATTGAATCGATCAAATTTCAAAGCCAGCGCCCCAGGGGCAAAGTTAAAGCCACCTTGCACAAATCCGACCAGCAAAGACGCCATCATTCCCGCGAGCAAGATTGGGACTATCCACCGCATCACTTCGAATGCGCTCCAAAATAGGACCGGCCCATTGCTTTCAATATTTCCCGATGCTGCCGCGTAGAGCGTATTGCGATAAAGCGACGTCCAATGCGTCACGGCGGTCGGCGCCATTAGCGCAAATACCCAAGCGACAGCCCCGAGTGCAAAGACACCCGGCAGTTCGCGCGAACGGGCTACTTGGCCCTGTTCCCGAGCCTTTTCGCGTCGTCTCGGTGTCGCCTGTTCCGTGTTGTTGCCGTCAGCCATTTTGTCCTATCGCGCCAGACACTATCGAGCCAGGTGGAGGAGATGGTCGGTCACAACCATCGAATTGAGAAAAAAGCGTTCAAACAGGTTGGGCCAGTACTTAAGCGCAGAAATCAAAATCAAGAGCCCGAGCATGCTCTTTATAGCCGGGCCCAAAAGCAAGAGTGGCAGTTGAGGGGATGCTTTACCCAGCAGACCTAGTGCGATATCGGCGAGCAATGTCGCAGAGAGAACAGGTGCGGCGATTTGGATCCCGATTGCAAAAACGCTTGCGCCTGCCTCCAACGCTGCCGACGTGAACGCTGCGCCAAAGTGGCCAGAGGACGGAGGCAAATAATCGAAGCTATGTGCGAGTGCGCGCAATATCCAAAGGTGGACATCGAGCCGGAGAAAGATCAACATCGCGATAGTTTGATGGAACGTTGCTACAACGGTTGATTCCACCTGGGTTTGGGGATCAAGAATATTGACCAGTGAATATCCCATTTGGACGCTCAATACCTGCCCGGCCATCTGGACTCCGTCAAACACAACATTCGTGGCGACGCCAAGCGCAACACCGATCAGCAATTCACTGAAAGCCATCATGGGCCATTGGCTGATACTCATCAGGGGTATCTTGGCAGAAAGCATTGGATACAAGAGCGCAGTCAAAGCCATCACCAGCACCGCCTTCACGCGGGCAGGTATCGCGACACTTCCGAAGAAGGGCGCAAAGAGCATGATGCCGGTGAGACGTCCACCGATCGTCAATAATGCTCCGAAGACCTGGACTAGAGATATGCTCACTACTGCAACACCTTGTGAAAATCGGTTAAGAGGTCAATTGTGTAACGCGCCAAGTGTCGCCACATCCACGGCATCATCATGAAAAGAGCCGAGCCCGTGGCAAGCAGGCGCGGCACATGCGACAGAGTCTGGTCCTGAAGGGAAGTGAGCACCTGCAGAATGTTAACGACGAGGCTGACGGCAATCGCAACTAACAGGATCGGCGCAATCAAAATCACAACCTCCTGCAGCATCAGACGTCCCAATAGAACTACTTCATCCACGCCCATTAGTTGAAGCTCCTCATTAACGCGCCGATAAGAAGGTGCCAGCCATCTACCATGAGAAACAAGAGAAGCTTAAGCGGAGTGGAAATGACGACTGGCGGCAACTGCATCATTCCGACAGATGTGGTAATCGACGCGACAACCATATCAACGACCAGAAACGGCAGAAAAAGGACGGCCCCGATTTGAAATCCAGCCTTCAGCTCGGAGAGGATGTAGGCCGGCAGCAGGACGCGGAATGAGACATCATTGATGTTTGCGGGACGAGGTTCCTTGGCTATATCGAGAAAAAGCGCCACGTCTTTTTCGCGAACATAGTGCGACATGAACTGGCGCATAGGCACCCCACCGCGCACCAGCGCATCGACGGCGGTGATTTTGCCTTCCTGCAACGGCACGACTGAGTCGCGATAGATGGTCGCTCCAATCGGCTGCATCAGAAAAAACGTCATGATGACGGATAGTCCAATCAATGTCTGATTGGATGGCGTCGTTTGCAGGCCTAACGCCTGTCTGAGGAAGTGAAAGACAATCAGGAGCCGTGCGAACGGCGTCATGCAGATAAGAATTGATGGAATGAGAGTAAGGAAAGTTAGAAGGACAACGATGGTCCATTGCGCTGAACCGCCCCCTAACCCTGTAATTCGCAATTCGTTAGGATTTGGCGGCGTTGTACCCATTTCGATTGGGCCGTCGGCTGGCGGCACTCGAGTCAATCGAGGTTGCTCCACCGCAACCCCGCTTCCCGCACCTGTAGCACTTTGCCATGGCGACGCGCCTGCCGGCATCGCCGAGATAGATAGCAACAGGAAAAGCGCTACGCGGATGAGCGATGAATTCTTCACGCCTTTTCCTTTGTCCGCTTTGTCGCCGGCTTGATGCTCTGCTTCCTCAATCGTTTTGCGGGCTGCTTTACCTTTCCCTGCTTTGCTGCGGGCTTTGCGTCCTGCATTTTCGATCGATTCGCTGGCTGCTTAGAAGGGACTGTTATCGTTTCGTTCAAGAGCTCCCCGAATGAGTCCTTCGGTTGGAGCTGCGCCAACAACGCAACGTTTGTCGCGCCGCCCCCAATGAGGAACTGATGTCCGTCGACCTGGATGACAGCCAAAAAACGCTTCTCGCCGAGAGAAACTGTTGTTGCAACCTGCAGCCTCCTTGCGCTTGTTCGACCTGCTTGTCGCGCGCGGATCCAATTCCAAGCACGGGATACAAGCCCTCCTGAGTTCTGGACGGGTCTCAGCGAGGCTTTACGGGAAAAAACCGAAAGCGCCTGCGTGGAATTCCGTTCGAAAATCGAGCTGCCAAGGTTTTGAGTCTTCATGAGAGGTCCGTCAATCTCACGGCTAGGCGCTCGCCAACGACCTCGAATTCGGTCCATCCGACAAGTTGCCCATTTACGCGGAGAGGCAAGTCGCTGCTCTGGTGGTACGCGGTCTCGACAGTGGAGCCACTGGCGAGGCTCAGCAGGTCGGCAACAGTAAACTTAACAACCGGAAGGTCGAGCGCGAGCGTGCATGGGAGCCAAGGCAGAAGGTCGCACGGGTCGAGATCGTGAGGCTTTTCCACCAACTGCGGCCCTTGCACCGACATCTCTTCCTTCATCGGCGTCGAAGTGACGATTGCCTTGTTCATTGATTCCTCTGGCCTTGTCTTTGAGCACAGATTGCAAATCTGCGCGAAATCTTGCTCTTTGAAAACCAAAAACAAAACATGGATTGCTGTTAGGATGTCACTCGAAACAACTCTTCGATAGGCTTTAATGCAATCGAGTGACCGTTCCTGCAAGAGGGGCGAGCAATGTGTATGCGGGATTCAAGACATGAGCGCTAAGTAGAAGAACTATAAGGTGAAACTGGCAATAGAGGCCGCGCCGACAATTTGCCGGCTGGAACCGAAGGTAGGAGCTCGCCATGACTTCGTGAGATAGATATGAGAGGCATTCATAGTCGTGAGGCCCGGCCGCCCAGCAAATGAGCTGAGCGACCGGTCCCTAATGCATCGCTAAGAAATCACAAGTTCTACAGCTTATTGGATCATTGCAATTGTGGCCTGAGAAACCTGATTGAATGCGGTAATTGACTTGGCGTTTGCCGAGTATGCCTGCTGCGCAACGATCAACTTGGCAAACTCCGCAGCTATATCCACGTTCGACTGCTCAACGGAGCCCCCAACAATGGTGCCGCGTCCACCTGTTCCAGCCGCCCCTACTACGGCTGCACCAGAGGCGGCCGTCGGTTGGTAGTTATTGTTGCCGATGCTGACAAGCCCCTGGTTGTTAGCAAACGAAGCCACGGCAACCTGTCCCAACGCCAGAGTGTTGCCGCTGGTGAAGGTGCCTTCGATGGTGCCATCTGGTTCTACAGCGTAGGTTGAAAGCGTGCCGCTGGCATAACCATCGGTGGAGGTGGCACTGGTCGCGCTGGCCGCTGCCGTCTGGGTGATGGTCGGATTGGCTGCTGTACCAAAGGGTCCGGCCAGTACCAGCGGCGAAGTAGCACCGTCGGCTAGGGAGGTAGCGGGGACGGCAGGAATAGCGGGCGGTCCGACGACGGCCGGGCTGCCAGGACCGCCAATGCTGATGGGTACCTCATTGGTGATCGAGGCCAACGCTCCTGTACTGCTGAAGTTGAGTGTGCCTGACCCGACGGTCCAGTTGGTGCCTGTGGCGCCGGTCAGAGATGACGAAGGCACAGTGACGGTGTAGTTCCAGGTATTTGGCGCTGTCATGGTGTAGTTGACCGTGAGGGTGATTGACTGTCCCAACGAGTCGTACGCCGAGAGCGTGCTGCTGGGAGCAGTGCCACCGGTCCCGGTGTTGGAATCGAGATTGGCCGTAATATCAACCGTTGTACTCACTTGAGCAGGGATGGTTACGCCACTGCCGACAGACATCGGCTGTAAAGTCCCCGAGGCATTTACGACTCCGAGAACCGCTGGATATCCCAGGACCAGCTCTCCATTGGGTGTTGTAAGTTGTCCAAGGTTGTTCGTGGTAAAGTCGCCAGCGCGGGTGTAATTCGGCAAGCCCCCCGGGGCCTGGGTGATAAAGAACCCATTTCCAGAGATGGCCATATTGGACGACGTGCCGGTCGCGTTCAAATTTCCCTCGCTGTAGTCGGAGTTAG
>JBAPYY010000809.1:0-2989 GCA_049284975.1 Occallatibacter sp. | reverse complement strand
GGGATGACCAGCTTGAGGGCCTTGGCGGCGCCGGTCGAAGTCGGAATCATGCTGAGGGCAGCGGCGCGGGCGCGGCGCAGGTCCTTGTGCGGGAAGTCGAGGATAACCTGATCGCCGGTGTAGCTGTGGATGGTAGTCATGATGCCGCTAACGATGCCGCATGTTTCCAGGATGACTTTGACGACGGGCGCCAGGCAGTTGGTGGTGCAGCTGGCGTTGGAGAGGATGTTGTGCTTGGCCGGATCGTACTTGTCCTGGTTGACACCCAACACGATGGTCAGATCCTCGTTGGAGGCCGGAGCGGAGATGATAACTTTCTTGACGGTCGCGCCGAGGTGAGCCTTGGCCTTGGTTGCATCGGTAAAGTGGCCGGTGGACTCAACCACGACCTGCGCACCAACGGAAGCCCAGTCCAGCTTGGCGGGATCCTTCTCGGAGAAGACCTTGATCTTCTTGCCGTCAATGGCGATGAAATCTTCGCCGGCGGTGACTTCATTTTTCAGGTTGCCAAGGATCGAGTCGTACTTGAGCAAGTGGGCCAGCGTCGCGGGGCTGGTCAAGTCGTTGACGGCAACAAAATCGATCTCAGGATTGCCAAGCGCGGCGCGCAAGACATTGCGGCCAATGCGGCCGAAGCCGTTGATTCCAACCTTAACTGCCATGTTTATATTCTCCTTCGTTTCGGTAAGACTGTGGTTTGAGCTGGTTCAGGCTTGTTCTGGTTCGGCGGCTGAAAACCGCCCTTCAGGCAATTCCACCAAACTCATAATCGTAACATTCAGAGCAACGGAGACGAAATCAAAGCGCGTTTCTTCCCGTTTTTGCGCAGAACTTCTCGCTCTCATAGTCTGCCGCTCCCGATAGATGAATGTATGTGACGGAGTGCACACTATTTGCAGCCTACTCGGGAAGTATGGTATCCCCTAATCAGTACGCACCTGTTGAAGGCGGCATGAGAAAACGCTCCAGACACACCCCTAATACCTCCGAATCCACCGGCAAAATCGGCCAGGAACTCCCATCGAATCAACTACGGCCGCTCGTGCCGCTCTATCCGGACGACGTTCCGGCAGCGGTCCCGCAGCCCCGCGCACAGCGGGCTGACCCGCAACGCCCGGCAGAACAGCGCCAGGCTGAGCCGCGACCGGCTGACGTGCGCCCCCCAAGGCCGGAACGGCACACGAGGCAAGAACCGCCCGCAAGGCAGGAGTGGAATGAGCCGGCCGGCTCGGCGCGCTTCGAGCTCGAAACTCAGCCCGATATGCCCTCTACGGCACCGCCCGGGCCTGAGGCTGCCGAACGCTCGCCGCAGGCCCCCAAAGGCTACGTGGTTTTGGCCATCGGTTTGCCCGGCTCGGGCAAGACCACATGGTTTCGACGGCGCGGCGTCACGCCGTTGTCCAGTGATTTATTGCGCAACATCCTCTTCGACGACGTGGAGGAGCAGCGCTATCAGGGGCTGGTCTTTTCTACGCTGCGTTCGCTTCTGCGCGCGAGGCTGATCGCCCGCATGCCGTGGAATTACGTGGACGCGACCAACCTATCCATCCATGAGCGTCGCCAATGGATCAAGATGTCAAAGAGCTTCGGCTACGAGGTGCAGGCCGTTTTCTTCGACGTGCCGCTTGAGGTGTGCCTGGAGCGCAACCGGCAGCGCGACCGCTCGGTGAGCGAGGATGTGATGCGAAAGATGGCCGACAGGCTGAAGCCGCCTATCTTTGAAGAGGGCTTTGCCAAGATCACCGTGGTGCGCGTGAAGAGCGCGGGATGAGCGCAAATAGCTGAAGGAATATTTCGACCTCCAAACCGTCTCTTCTGTCCCAATGGATGGCTTCGCCTGTTTGCGCCGGATCAGCCCTCATTTCGTCGCCAAGGCTGGAGGAGCTTTGTTACGGAGTTTTAACGCAGCCTGATCGGCGCTTGTGGTCGTTTTTCGTGCGTTATTGAACCCACAATACTGTCTCTCGATATTGCCTAACTGATTGAAACTATTGAATTGACTCCGCGCAATTGCGTCCTGCAATCGACCCTGCGCAGCAGCGCCGATTTCCACAGCTTGGCCGCATTTGTCGGGTTGTACCAGATGCACAGAATTTAACTTGACAACTTTCTGTGGTAGTCGCACAATTCTGGAGTCAGTGGAATCGATACCATTCCGGTGTGGAATCGTTACCGGAAGGTTGATCGATCCCTGGGGCTGTGCATGGAAACCCCGGAATCCGTGCATGGGCGGGCCAGAGAGAATGTGCCTGTTCTCCGTGAAATCAATGCACGAGAGGCAAATCGATTTTGGGGTCAATCACAAGCAAGTTTTCAAGTTTCATTGTCGAATTGCGGAATGGTTGAGTGTGCTCGCCGGCTCCCTAAAAGGAGCATGACATTTGCTATTGTCGGTCAACTTCAAGGAGGCTGTACATGTCAATGAATTTTCTCTCCACGCTTGTCTTGCAGGCATCACGCAAGACTGCACTTCGAGGGCTGTCGATCGCGTTTTTGGGGGTGCTGGCTCTTCTGGTGCTTCCCTGCCGCATGACTGCTCAGCTTGACACCGGTGGAATCACCGGCACCGTCACAGACCCCGCAGGCGCAGTGGTTGTCGGCGCGAGAATCACGCTGACGAACGACGCCACAAATGTGAAGCTCAATACGGTGTCAACCTCAACCGGCACCTACGTCTTCGATGATTTGAGGCCCGGGACCTACAGCGTCAAGGCGGAAGCAAGTGGATTCAAGATCTATGCGATTCATGGAGTTGAGGTCCACGTGCAAAAGGTTCTGACCCTGGATATACCCTTAGCCACTGGCAATGTGAGCCAGTCTGTAACGGTCACCGCCGCGGCTCCGCTGCTTGAAGCGGAGAACGCGCAGATCGGCCAGACAATCACCAATGAGGCGGTCAACGATATGCCGCTGGTGACCCGCGATTGGGGTGCGCTTGCACAACTTTCCGCCGGCGTCAGTACAGATGCGCCCTCAAACAGTAGTGGCG
>JBAPYY010000808.1:0-3937 GCA_049284975.1 Occallatibacter sp. | reverse complement strand
ACTTATGCGTCGATGTCGCTAACACCGCCCTGGTGTCAACCGCGATGCAGACGCGCGCCCCTTTCGCGCAACGTCTTCCCCATCGACTAGCTCGACCATCACCCCACAACACAGAAACGTCTGGGATCGCATCCCGGAAAAGGAGATCATCATGGCGCACATAGCTGCGAATGTTACGGAACTTATTGGCGGGACCCCGTTGGTCCGGCTGAATCGCGTGGCGGCTGGTCTGCCCGCAACCGTTGTGGCCAAGCTGGAGAGCCAAAACCCGGTTTCGAGCGTGAAAGATCGCATTGGCCTGGCGATGATTGATGCCGCGGAAAAAGCGGGCAAAATCACGCCCGGCAAGACCGTGCTGATTGAGCCCACCAGTGGGAACACCGGCATCGCTCTGGCTTTTGTGGCCGCCGTGAAAGGCTACAAGTTGATTCTCACCCTGCCGGAAACCATGAGCCTGGAGCGCCGCGTGCTGCTATTAGCCTTTGGTGCGGAGATCGTGCTCACCCCCGGCCCCAACGGCATGAAGGGCGCCATCGCCAAGGCCAATGAGCTTTTGGCCGAGACCCCCAACGGCTTTATCCTCCAGCAGTTTGACAACCCCGCCAACCCGGCCATCCACTACGCCACCACCGGACCTGAGATCTGGAACGACACGGACGGCGCGGTGGATATTCTCATCAGCGGCGTGGGAACGGGCGGCACCATCACCGGCGTGAGCAAGTACATCAAGGAGCGCAAGCCGGGGTTCAAGGCCATCGCCGTGGAACCGACAGACAGCGCGGTGCTGAGCGGCGGCAAACCTGGACCGCACAAGATCCAAGGCATCGGCGCGGGCTTTGTGCCCGGCGTGCTGGACACCAAGCTGGTTGACGAGATCGTTCAGGTCACCAACGAAGAGTCCATCGAAGTGGCGCGGCGGCTGCCCAAGGAAGAGGGACTATTTGTTGGCATCAGTTCCGGCGCGGCAGTGGCGGCGGCTCTCAAAGTGGCGGCGCGGCAGGAGAATGCAGGCAAGCTGATCGTGGTGGTTCTGCCCGACTTTGGCGAGCGCTACCTGAGCAGCATCCTGTATGACGTGCTGCGCCATGAGGCGATGATACAGGCTGTTGAAACCGTAAACGTTTAGAAATCAGGACAGCACAGCGGTATGCTTTGAAAGGGCATCAGGGCTTGCTCTTTCAAAGCTCCGCTGTTCTTTGCCTTCGCGAATCTGGCTGTTTGCTCGCTATTTATGGACCTGTTTGAACGCATCGGCGATGACATCAACTCCGTGATGGAGCGCGATCCGGCTGCGCGCTCGCGGCTCGAGGTGCTGCTCTGTTATCCGGGATTGTGGGCGGTGTGGATTCATCGCATCTCCCACAAGCTCTGGCGAGCACAATGGCTATTGCCTGCGCGGATGCTCTCGCAGGTGGCGCGCTTTTTCACGGGCGTCGATATTCATCCCGGCGCGCTGCTGGGCAGGCGGCTCTTCATTGACCACGCAGCAGGCGTGGTGATTGGCGAAACTGCCATAGTGGGCAGCGACGTGACCATGTACCAGGGCGTAACGCTGGGCGGCACAGGCAAAGGCCACGGCAAGCGCCATCCCACGGTCTGCGATGGCGTTTTCATCGGCAACAACGCCAACTTGCTGGGCAACATCACCGTCGGCGAAAACTCGCGCGTGGGTGCAGGCTCTGTGGTTCTGTCTGACGTTCCGCCTAACTCAACTGTGGTCGGCGTGCCGGCGCACATCGTTTATCGCAACGGCGAGCGCGTTCTGATTACCGATCCGCATGACGTGAAGGACCCGCTCAGCGACGCGCTGATTGCGCTGTCGAGCCGCGTGGAAGAGCTGGAAAAGCAATTGGGCAGAGCTGCGTGGGCGTTTGAGCCGTTCTCCGCCGAAGAGGCCGAGCGCACCGCATATCACGAGGAACTGGAGCGGCTACGGCAGTATGTCTCGATGGGCGAAGGAATCTGAAAAGTATCCAGCGCCTGGGCCAAGTTGAATCCCGCGAGATCTAAACTGCGCGCGAGAAGCCGAGACGGCATTTTCGTTTTCTGATTTTGGATTCTGGCGGCTTGCAGCTGTGGCACTGTTATTCGAGTTGATACATGCAGGCCTTGATAATTCGAGCCCCGCGATAGCCGCGTAACATATTGATTTTAATTGAGATAAAATGGTCGGGGAGAGAGGATTTGAACCTCCGACCCCCTGGTCCCGAACCAGGTGCTCTACCAGGCTGAGCCACTCCCCGAACATGGGTTGCAGGAGCGTATCGTTGGGGCGCGGCCTGGCGCGTTTGACCCCTTGATTACGCTTGAACCAGTGTAGCAGAACCCAGGGTGTTGCGGGACTGGGGCAACTGTCTGATTCAGCGAACCGGCGGGTTGGCGGTGAGGTCCGGAAGCGGCGGAGGCGGAGGCAGTTCGAAAATCTGAATTGCGCCGCCATTGACCACAGCCACGCGACGCCCTGAGGGAGAGATGGCCACGTTTCCGCCCGCATCCAGGATCGGGCTGGCTTGTGTTTGCAACGCAACCTTGCCGTCTGCAGCATCGAGAATTTCGACCAGCTGCCCCTTGATGTCGTCCTGGCTGACCGGCTCGCGGGCGCTGACCGGGTGAGTGATTGCCAAAGCCTCTCGCGCCAGCCGCGAACCATCCGGCGACCTGACCACCATGGGCCAGATCGACTCATCAGAGGTCTGCGCCTCCCAAAGGCGACGGCCATCGGTCGTCATGGCCACCAACTTGCCGGCGCCTGAGTCAGTGCAGGTGGTCGCCAGCACCTCACGGTCCGAAAGAAAATCGAAGAGCGGCGAACAGGTGGAGTCTACCCGGCCAAGAATGCGGCTGCCTCCACTGAAGTAGTTCAGATTCAGCATCCAGGCATCGCTGCTGGCGCGCAGGCTTCCGAGGTAGCCGTCGGAGTTGATGGGCAGATGAACGGTGGAAGGGGTGCGGCTGACCAGCATCACCTGGCCGGAGTCGCGGCGTAGAACGCGCACGGCGAGTTCGGAACTGGCGGGTTTTTCGCCTTCCGGCTCCTTGTCGGCCGAGGCTGCGGGCTCACGCGAATTGGTCACCAGAAATTTTTGCGCAGGGTCCATATCGAGCCAAAGCAATGGCCCTGGAAAACGCAGGAAGGGCTTCAGTTCCAGTGTGGCGTCGCCCATCTCAAGGTTGTCGCGGTCGCGCAGCAGAAAGCGGCCGCCAGCGAGCATCCACAGGTAACGCTGCCGGTCGTGCACTGTCCAGAGGGCCTCGGCCTGGACCGCGCCTGAAGGCAAGGCCAGGACCACGGCGCGAATCTGGCGCGCGTCCATCTCTCCTTGACTGGCTTCGCGTTCGCCGGGCCCGCGGCGGATCAATCCCGGTACGCGAAAGGTGAACAGGAGCCGGTCCTCATCGAGGAAGTCGAGCGAAACGAGGCTGTTGCGCTGGCCCAGGTAAAGCGGTCCGGGCGCGGAAAAGCCCAGCGGCTCGACGGGAACTTTGAACGCAGGGGGCTGGGAGGGTTTGTCGGGAAGCTGACCGGGCAGAGTAGGCGGCCGGACTGCGCGGGTGGGATTTGGCGCGTCGAGCAAGCTCCCTTGTGCCAGCGCCGACGAAAGCGCGCCGAGCGCCGCTCCGGCCAATGCCAGAAACAGCACTGCGCGCTGGCGCGCAACCACACCAGATCCCGATTCCGACAGCCGCTTTGTCATCGACCATCATTCTCGCTGATGCGGCTGGTCTTTGGCAGTGACAACGGTCTTCCGGTTCGCCCGTCATTCAACCGCAAGACTCTCTCAAGCCGCTTTCTGAGCGGGGAGGGGATTGTGCGCTCACCGACGTCTTTCAAAATACCGGGGAAATCCGGCCCTCTATTCAGTTCGTAGTGCCTGAATTGGATCGATGCGCGACGCTCTCCACGCCGGAATCAGGCAGGCCAGCACTGCGACAGCCA
>JBAPYY010000807.1:0-1761 GCA_049284975.1 Occallatibacter sp. | reverse complement strand
TTGATAATCACCGCGTTCTTCACGTCCTTCATTTCGATATTGCGGAAGAATAACAAACCCACATCGTTGCCGCGATCTCGGTTTGCCTTCACGCGAATGCCGTTGTCGGTCCCCTGGAAATGAATATTTTCTGCGCGAATATTTTGCGCTCCTCCAGCAATCTCGCTCCCAATTGAAAGACCGTGTCCGTGCAGAAAAGTGCAATCGCGGATGATAATGTCCCGGCTCGGTTCATCCGGCCCCGCGGAGCCGATCGCGCCCGACTTGATGGCGATGTCGTCGTCGCCGACATCGGCAAAAACATTTTCGATGCGCACATTCGAGGATGAAAAGGGATCAATGGCATCCGTATTCGGCGAACGCGCAGGCGCCAAAACTTTGATATTCCGAATTGTCACATCATCCGAGTAATAAGGAACCAACTGCCACATAGGAGAGTTTTGGATGGTAACTCCCTCCACGCGGACATGCTTGCAATGGTCGAAGACAACAAGCCTCGGTCGCGGATGATCGGACCCCATCACGCCCGCATTCTTGATAGCCCGCGCCATCTCCCACCAAGTCTCCCCAGCCCCGTCGATCACGCCTTCTCCGTCGATCGCAACATTCGCGGCATTAGTCGCGCTGACCAACGATTGCAAGCCTGGCTCGCGAAACTCGGTCTTCGCCGGGTAGTCTGCATGGTCAGCGGAACCCAGCAGCACAGCGCCCTTGTCGAGATGCAACGTAATGTTGCTTTTGAGTACAATGGGAGCGCTCAAATAATTGCCGGCTATAAGTCGAACTGTGCCGCCGCCTTGCTGTTCGCACGCATCAATAGCCGATTGAATTGCCACCGTGTCTTTGGTCACGCCGTCGCCCTTCGCGCCATAAGCATGTGGATCGCAGGCGTGGGGTGAATCGAGTGCAAGAGCCGGCACGGCAAGGCAAACACACGCACTAGCCAGTACAACTAATAGGATATTGAAGGAACATTTCCGGTGAATCATCCTGACTCCTCTTCAAATAGCTTGCTTTACAAACCATCATACGCTGAAGGTCAGAGAGATCACATCGCGAATTGTTCTGTTAACTACTCTACTAATCAGGGTTCGTATTTCCAATGTGCTCAATAGAAAAGATACTTCCTCCACCGGTCATCCCCGCGGCCAAGCATGCGCATAATTTGGCGGCTGGTGTGCAGCGAGAACGGGCGTGGATCGCGCAGCAGCACCATGTCGTCTATCTCGTGAAGCATGCGGTTACCTTTGCGGCGGTTGCAATCGTGGCAGCAGGCGACCAAGTTTTCCCACGTTGAGTTACCGCCTCGAGACCTTGGAATCACGTGATCCAGAGTAAGCTCGCCTGGGGGCAGCGCCTCACCGCAGTACTGGCACGTATTGCGGTCGCGCAGCAGAATATTTTTGCGCGAGAGGGCGCGCGTCTGGTAGGGAATGCGACGATACTCCAGCAGCCGAATTACTGAAGGCATGGCGATGCGGCTGCGCTGCGCGTGCAGAACAAGCCCGTGTTCTTCCTCAGTGCGCGCAATGCCCTTGAGCACCAGTACCAGAGCGCGGCGTGCGCCGCAAATATTAATCGGCTCATAGGACGCATTTAGTACCAGAACCGGCATCTGCAGAATGTGGGCGGAGTGGATGGTCGCCTGCTCGCCCGCAAAAGCCGCGGCCCTGGCGATAGACTTCTGTTTGCGTGCATGAATCATGGCTTTTCCAAGCGACATCCTTTTTCCCCTCGTCAAAAAGATGATTGGTCGTGCAA
>JBAPYY010000806.1:0-13026 GCA_049284975.1 Occallatibacter sp. | reverse complement strand
GAGCAGACCACTCGCTGGTAATTCCATTTGCCCTGGTTGAATTCCAGACCGGAGAACTCTGCTCTCTCGCTGATTGAGGATTCTGAATTCGCTTCGAGGTCGCGATCCTGCCGGGTCATCCGTTCGTATGGGAGGAATTCAACCTTAGCGACAGGCCCATGGGTCTCCTTGGCCGGAGGAAACGGCATGGGGCGCGGAGTGACCTTGCGTACCCGGCTGGTCTGAGGTACCGCGGGATTCAGGACCGTCTGGCTAGTCGCAAAAGAGGAAACGGCGGCGATGGAGCCAATGGCCAGGACCGCAGGGAGGATTCCAAGTCGTTCCATTCTGCCCCTAGCCTATCACCACTGTGTGTGGCCACTGCGTGCCGCGCACTGAAATAACGGCATGATGAAGACACAGAAAGGGCAGCCTGAATCAGGCTGCCCTTGATGGCCCAGGAGTATAGTTCGTCGAGTCGGACGCTGTCCGGTCCGACGCAGTCAACAGAACAAATCAGCCACCGATCAGTTCGAGGGGTGGTGTCCGGCTGCCGGCTTATGCGCCGGTGCGGGCTTTCTCTTCTCCAGCTGGATTTCGCCCTCGCGCAGCACAATCTGCACAGACGCAGGGACAGTGTCTGTGCCCGGAACCTGAGTGAACGAGTCATAGGTTCCAACGAGTGCGGTTGCGGGCGGAATCTTGTACGTGAATCCAGCTGCCGGAATTTCCTTTTCTGTCAGCGGCTTCTTCAGATTGACGATGAAGTCGGCGACATTGGCGGTCTGGGCATCCTTGGTCACTGCGATCTTGATTACCGAATCCGTAGCGGAAATGACAACTCCCGGAACCGGTGTAACCTGGTCCTTCAGCACGGCCCACAGCTTGTCGGTGTCGTCCTTGGTTCCGTTGGCCAGGATGAACTCCGTATCGACCAACGCCATCTTGCTCAGGTCGGGAGTTTCCACGATTGCCTTGTGGGCAAGCTCAGCGGGAGTTGGCGCCGCAGAGATGACAAATGTTCCCGGAGGAAAGAGGGTGGCCCCAGCCTGGGTTTTGACGGCATCCAATCCGTCCAGATTTCCGTGATACTGGGTGTAGTAGTACTCGATCGCCTTTTCAACCGCGGGCTTAATCGGCGCGGAAACAAAATTCCATGCCCGCGAATAGAACCAAACCGCCTGCACCAAATCCTTGGCATCCGGTTTGGTATAGGCACCCGCCAATTGCAGCGTATCCTGCAATCCCGGCCCGCTCTGAGTTTGTTCGGGCGTATAGAGCATTAACTCGGTGCGATATTCCGAGATACCCGCCTTTGTGTCCTTCTTTGAAACAACATCGTCCAAAGCGATGGCCGAGTGAAAAGCTGGATATGTTCCAGCGGTCAGCTTCTTCCAGTCATCGGGTGACGTAGCGGCAGGCTTGGGCGCTGTGAGGCCTCGTTGGGCCAGCGCTGCCGCATCATCACAGGTCTGCGGGTCAGAGGTCACACCAGTCTTCGGATTGACAGTCTTGCCGCACTGGCTTTTCTTGATAAGGACTGACCAGAAGATGGCCTTCATGTTGTTGGGGTCTACCTGGAGCAGGCGAGTGGCTGCGCTGAGCGTCTTGTCGGCGTTACCCAAGCCCTGGTAGGTGTCGATCAGGTTGTCGAGAACTGCGCTCTTGACAACGCTCTGGGGATAGGCCGTCAGAAAGCTCTCCAAGGCCGCAGCCTTGGCCGTGGGGTCCTTCTGCGTAAAGGCGTTTTGGTAGGTGTTGTATTCTGCCGGATCCTTGATGGTGATGGTATCCTGGGCACGCAGCATGGGCGCTATAACAAGGCTAAGGCTCGCCGATGCCAACACAAACGCGAAGACTAACTTCTTCATTCAGTGCTCCTGGGAACTGCCAAAATGGAGATCAAAGTTTAAGCACTCGCTCACGGAATGCAAAACCGCTCTTTTGGGCGGTTGAGCGCCGGGTGAAAGGTAAACCCCACACCTCGGTTTCCAATGCGGTCTCTGAAGGATTATAGAAAGCCCTGCCCCTCATGACAAGCATAGTTGCTCGGGAAGTCAATAATTTCCGTGGAAGAGCAAATCTCGGAGTTCCGTGGCACCGCCCGAGAGACCGGGCCGGAAAGCCGCTCTATACAGGAAAACGGTGCAGCCCGGGAAGAGACACATCTGGCCACCTGCCTTTGCCTGGCCCGGTTTGCCGGTTTTTCACGATGCGCCCAAACCTAGCAGAAAGAACTGTCCGCAGCTTCATTGCAGCAGCCGCACCAGTTCGGCCTGTTCGGCCAGGAAGGCATCATGGCCATGATTGCTGGTCATTTCGCGGTAATCGGCGTGCACGCCGGCCTTGCGAATCGTATTGGCGAATTCCCTTACCTCTTGGGCCGGAAAGAGCCAATCGGAGCTGATGCCTACGAAGCAAAGGCGCGCTCGAATCTGACCAAAAGCCTCCTCGGGCGATGTGTACCGGCGAAGTGGGTCCCAAGTGTCCATGGTGCGCAGAATGGCCAGATAGGAATTGGCGTCAAAGCGGTCGTTGAAGCGTTCTCCCTGGTGGTCCAAATAGCCGGCAATGTCGAAGCGCCCTCCAATAAGGCCGCCGCCCAGGTTGTCCAGCCCCCACGGGTCCTCCCCATTCCGGTTCGGATTGCGACCAAAACGCTCGTTAAACAGCTCTGCCGACTTGTAGCTGAGCATGGCGATCTGGCGGGCCAGCGACAATCCCTGCTTTGGAGGGCGCTGAGGCAGATAATAGCCGCCAGCCCACTCCGGGTCGTGCTCGATGGCTTTGCGTTGCAAGTGGTTGAGCGCCAGCCCCATAGCTGAAAGCGGCGCAACGCCAATGATGGCCGCGCGCTCAACCCGGCCGGGGTCGTGGATAGTCCAATCAAGGGCCTGCATGCCGCCGATAGAGCCGCCCAGAACCAGCCGCAGCCGGCGAATTCCCAGCGAGTCCAGAAGCGTGGCCTGTGCACGGACGTTGTCTCGGATCGAAACCAGCGGAAAATCCGGGCCATAGATGTTGCCTGTTTCGGGGTCAACGGAACCGGGGCCGGTCGAGCCGTAGCAGGACCCCAACATGTTGATGCATATGACAAAGTCGCGATCTAATGACAAAACCCCGCCGGGGGCAAAGATCTCCGGCCACCAGGAACCGACCAACGCCGAGCCGGAAAGCGCATGGCAGACCAGCACGGCGTTGTCCTTGGCCGCGTTCAGCCGGCCATACACTGCGTAGTGCAGGTTAACGCCGGCCAGCGCACGGCCGCACTCCAGCAACAGGTGCTCGTCGAGCACAAAGTCGCCTTCGTAGGTCGGCGTTAGATTGCCTGTTCCTGTCGGCGCAACTCCGGCCCCGACGAGTGGTTCGGTCATGATACTCATTATCGTGCAGCAATCTCCGCGGTCTCTGTTGCACCCGTAAATGCGTAACCGTTGGCAGTCTTAATCGCCTGATCGAGATCGGCAAGGATATCGCGGATATCCTCGATGCCGACAGACAGCCGGACAAGCTCGGGTGTGACGCCAGTCGTCGCCTGCTCCTCGACCGAAAGTTGCGCGTGTGTTGTCGAGGCCGGGTGAATGACCAGGGACTTGGCATCGCCGATATTGGCCACCAGCGAGAATAGCTCCAGCCCGTCGATCAGCTTCTTTCCTGCTTCATACCCTCCCTTGATGCCAAAGGTGATCAGCGCGCCCTGGCCGGTGGGCAGATATTTTTGCGCCCGCTTGAAGAAGGGACTGGACTCCAGGCCGGGATAGTTGACCCAATCCACGCCGGGATGCCTCTGCAGATGCCGGGCCACAGCCAGGGCGTTCTGAGAGTGGCGTTCCAGCCGCAGGTGCAGTGTTTCAATGCCCTGCAGCAGCAGGAAGGCGTTGAAGGGCGAGAGAGCTGCGCCGGTATCGCGCAAACCCTGCACGCGCGCCTTGAGAATGAACGCCAGCGGACCGAATGCCTCGGTGTAGGAAAGGCCGTGATAAGAGGGGTCTGGCGCAGCAAAGTCCTTGAAACGCCCCGAAGCCGCCCAGTCGAACTTGCCTGCATCCACGATCACGCCGCCGATGGTGGTGCCGTGGCCGCCCAGGAACTTGGTGGCGGAATTGACCACGATGTCCGCGCCCCACTCAATGGGCCGCACCAGAGCCGGTGACGCTGAGGTGTTGTCGATGACCAGCGGCAGCTTGTGCTCGTGGGCGATGGCGGCGATTCTCTCAATGTCCACCACATCCAACTTCGGGTTGCCCAGCGTCTCGGTGTAAATGGCCCTCGTTTTGTCGTTAATGGCAGCGCGCAGCCCGTCGAAGTCGTCCGCGTCTACAAACCGCACCGTGATTCCAAGCCGGGGAAATGTGTAGTGAAAGAGATTGTATGTGCCGCCGTAGAGCGACGTGGTGGAGATGATCTCTTCTCCCGTTGAGGCCAGGGTGGTCAGGGTGAGGGTCTCGGCCGCCTGGCCCGAAGACGTAGCCAGCCCCGCTACGCCGCCTTCCAGAGCCGCTACGCGCTTCTCAAAAACGTCCGTCGTGGGGTTCATGATGCGGGTATAGATGTTGCCGAACTCTTTAAGCGCGAAGAGCCTTCCGGCGTGGTCCGCGTCCTGAAAGAGGTAAGAGGTGGTCTGGTAGATGGGCACGGCCCTTGAGCCCGTCGCGGGGTCGGGCGATTGGCCGGCGTGGACGGCGAGGGTGGCAAACTGCTGCTTCGATTCGGACATGGTCGGCTCCTTAGATCGGTGGTTGGGGTGGTAGTGGTCTTGGCTTGTGGATGCGAATCGGTCAGGTTACGGGTCGCGCAAGAGAACAAAACGGCCCGAATCCTCTTCGGACCCGGGCCGCCTGGCTTCAAGATCGGTTGCGTCTAGCGCATTCGCGTCTCAAGGGCCGTACGGACAGGTCCGCCGCACATACACATGCACATGGCCATGACCGCAATTCCGTGATTCCTTGAGTTCGGCATTAAAAGCAGTATCGAGGGAAGACGGGCGAAAGTCAAATCGATATCGTTGCAGTTCTTTGGAATGAGTCCTAGAAGTAAAGAGAAAGACCGGCGCCCACTGGCTACTCGTCCGCCTTCCACACGTAAGCTCCCGGCTGGGGCAAGCCGATGTGCGCGAGAACGCGGCAGACGAACTGGCGGGCCATCTCGGTCGAGTCGGTGGGGTGGTCGTAGAAAGCCGGGATCACCGGAAAGATGACCGCGCCTGCGTCGGCAGCCAGCGTCATATTGCGCAGATGAATGCGGTTGAAGGGCGTCTCGCGCACGCAAAGTATCAGCGGACGGCGCTCCTTGAGTGTGACATCGGCGGCGCGGGCAATGAGCGAGTTGGCGAGGCCATGGGCGATGGCCGCTAGCGTTCCCATGGAGCAAGGGAGAATAATCATTCCGTTCGAAGGGTAGCTGCCGCTGGCGATGGCCGCGCCAATGTCGGTGTCGGCGTGCTGCACTGTTTTCACGGGCACAGTGCCGAGCAGCTTTTCGAGCAGACCGTTGCGGCCGCTTATTCCGAGTTCCTCGGCCAGCACCCGCAAAGAGTTTTCCGAGGCCACAAAATGAACGCGAGCCACGCGTTCATCGGCCTCCAGCCTGCGCAGTAACTCGCGACTGAGGATCGTACCGGATGCGCCGGTGATTACGACGGTGAGGTTCGCAGTCTCCATCAAATGATTCTCTCAAATTGGCCTCGGACAAGAACACCATGGCAGAGCCAGAATTGGTGTCCCCTGAAGTTGCAGAGTGGAAGAAAACAGCAGTTCTTGGCCCTGGATGCGCCGGTCCCGCCTTTTCCTATGGCTTAGCGCTCTGGAACGAATATCGGCACCGCAAAAAAAGATCTGGCCAGGGGGCATCCTTGGCCAGATCCAGTAATAGGAGGGTGGCAATTGAAACTTATGCCATCAACTTGCGCTTGAGCAGGCCCAGAAGACCGCTCCCAGTGAGGAAGAGAAGCAGCGAGCTTGGCTCGGGAGTAACTGTAGCAACAAATTCACCGGCAGTGCCCACAAGCGGCGCACCTTCGTAAACAGTAAATGTTATTACAGGGTCGCCAGAGCCAGTGCCGGTGCCTGTGAAGTCGAGCATCAATTGCGCCGGAGTCTCCGTGCTGTCAAAGCTGAAGCCACTCAGCGAATCTCCTGCGGCGAGGGGACTGCCGGTAGTCCATTGAATCGCCTTGCCAGAGTTTGTCGTTTTGTCGGTCCAGCCTGTGGGTGAGTCGATGCTGGTTGGCGTCGCAGAGAGGAATCCGGCCCCTGGAACCCACGAGAACCAAAAAGTTCCTATGGTTGTGGTGCCGGTGTTGTCCAAGGTTATGGAGTAGTCGTAGACTCCCGGGGAAACCAGTGAGTCGCTGACAGTGGCTGTTGCGGAGATTCCAGTGGCATGGGCAGTAGCGGCCAAAGACGCCACAGCCGCCGAAAGAACCAACTTCTTGAGCAGAGGGGAAGAAAGGAACATCGTCAACCTCCTTTTCCGGACAGTCTAGCTCAGAATTGGAAGGCCGGGAATCATCGCTGTGTCATTTTGTTGTAATTTTTGGAACTCAACGCTTTGAAGCGCTTAGGCCAGCGATTTGCGCCAGAAAAGGCCGGCCAGCACGGGAGCTTCTCAGTCTGGGGGCAGAAAGTTCGAAAGCCGAATGCTCCAGCCCTCGCTTCGAAGATTTGGAAAAACACAGCTAGGATTCAGCAATCTGCGTCCATTCCTCCATCAATTTGGAGTATTCGTCGGAGTGTCCAACGGCCATAAAGCGCTTCATCTCCTCGAATGCATCGCCGCGTTCGCCAGCTCCCCAAAGTACGCGGAAAAGCAGGAGTGAAACCCTCTCCGATTCAGGTTCGAGTCGCACGGCCACGCGGCCATGTTCGATTGCCTCGCGATGCCGGCCGCTGCGCGACAATATCCAGCCCAGGTAGCTGTGGCCGATGGCAAGCCCTGGAAACTCCTCAACCACCGCCGTCAGGATCTGCGTTGCAAAGGCCGAGTCATTGTTCTCAGCGAATTCCACCGCGTGCCGAATGACCTCCATCACCCGCCGGAGATCGTCCTCTTCCAGCTTGTTCATAAGCTCTACTCGCCAATCACCCGCTTGAAGATCGCGTCCACATTGCCCAACTGACGCTCATAGTCGAAGGTTAAGGCAAGTTTTTCCGGAGTGAGCAGCTTGGTGATCACCGGGTCCCTTGCCACTTCGTCGCGGAAGACCAGGTCTTCTTTCCAGGCCCGCATCGCGTGGGACTGAACGAGTTTATAGGCCTCCTCGCGTAACATTCCAGCCTCGGCCAGGTCCAGCAACAATTGCCCGCTGAAGATCAGCCCGCCCGTGCTTTCGAGATTCCTCTTCATGCGCTCGGGATAAACCAGCAGCCGGTCAATGAGATCGGTCGTCTTGGCAAGCAAGTAATCCACAAGAATCGTCGAATCGGGAAAGATTACGCGCTCGACGGAAGAGTGCGATATGTCACGTTCGTGCCACAGCGCGATGTCTTCAAAGGCAGCTTGCGCATTGCCGCGCAAGACACGCGCAAGGCCGCTGATCTGTTCCGAAGTAATCGGATTCTTCTTGTGCGGCATCGCCGAGGAGCCTTTCTGCTTCTCGCTGAAATACTCCTGCGCCTCGCGCACTTCTGTTCGCTGCAGGTGGCGCACCTCGACAGCAATCTTGTCCAGTGTGCTGCCGATAATTGCCAGCGTGGAGATGTAGGCCGCATGTCGGTCACGTTGAATGACCTGTGTAGCCACCGGCGCAGGTTTGAGACCAAGCCGCGCGCAGATTTTCTCTTCATGCTCCGGCTTCAGATGGCCGAATGTTCCCACAGCGCCGGAGAGCTTGCCCACGCGCATATCCTCTGCGGCCGCGTCGAAACGGACCACGTCGCGCTTGATCTCTGCAAACCAGTTGAGCAGCTTGAGGCCAAAGGTCGTTGGCTCGGCATGAATGCCGTGTGTGCGGCCGATGGTGGGCGTGTGCTTGAATTCGACTGCCCGGCGCTTTAGAACGGCGAGCAGCTCCACAAGTCCTGCGCGAATCAGCGCCGAGGCCTCTTTCACTTGCAACGCCTGCGCGGTATCCACCACGTCGTTCGAGGTCAAGCCGTAGTGGAGCCATCGAGAAGCATCCGCGAGGTCCTGAGCGTTCAGGGTTTCTGCTACCGCGGTAGTGAAGGCGATGACGTCGTGCTTCACCTCGGCCTCAATCTCCTGAATGCGGGCTACTGAGAAGCCGGCCTTAGCGGCAATGGCCTCGGCGGCAGCTTGGGGAATCACACCGCCCTGAGCAAGCACGGTGCTTGCCGCCGACTCCACTTCAAGCCAGCAGCGGTACTTGTTCTCTTCAGTCCAGATGCGGCCCATCGCGGGGCGAGTATAGCGTTCAATCAAGGCAAACTCCTTGCAAGAGCCACATTCCGCGGCCCTTCTTCAACTCTTGATTGTACGAGGCATGAGCCTTCAGGCGCGAGGAATACCCAAACGCTCGTGCAGCTCATCGACCAGCAGCCCTCGGCCCGGCTTGTAGGGCTGGAACCACTCGCCGTCTATCACCAGTTGCGGAATGGACCGCTTGCCCAAGCGGCGAACTAACTCGGCCGAAGCAGCCGGGTCTTTGTCCACATCGATCTCGGTGTACTCAATTCCATTCGCGTCAAGGAATCTCCTGGCAGCCCGGGTATCCGGACACCAGGATGCCCCATACATTTGCACGATCATGGGATTATTTTACTCGGGTTTTCGCTGCTATTATCAGGAACAATGACCGCCGATGAGATTAAGACTCGATTGAAGCTGGAACCGCACCCGACCGAAGGCGGCTTCTATCGCAGGACCTATATCTCCGGTACTGAGGTGGCGCTGGCACATGGAGTGCGGCCCGCCGGGACGACAATTTACTACCTGCTGGAGTCGGGAACCTTCTCGGAGATGCACGTGCTTGCCTCCGACGAGATTTTCCATTTCTATCTTGGCGACCCGGTGGAAATGCTTCAACTTTTCCCGGATGGGAGCTCTGCGGTTTTCACCCTTGGACCAGATTTGGCAGCGGGCCAGCACGTTCAACTTGTCGTCCCCGCTGGAGTCTGGCAAGGCTCGCGGCTGGTGGATGGAGGGAAAGCCGCACTGCTGGGCTGCACGGTGACGCCCGGCTTCGATTTCGCTGATTACCGGAGTGGAAGTTATGAAGAGCTAGCCAGGAAGTGGCCGCAGGAAGCGGAGTGGATCAAGGCGTTGACGAGGAGCTGACGCTATCGCCGCTCACGAAAGAAGCTCCGCAGCAGCTCGGCAGCCTCATCCTCGAGAATTCCCTGCTCTACCTGCATCTGGTGATTCAGTTGCGGATGGTTGAGCACAGAGAGCACCGACCCCGCCGCGCCAGCCTTGGGATCGGCGGCAGCGAAGACAAGCCGGTCCAGCCGAGCGTGGATCATGGCCCCGGCGCACATGGCGCACGGCTCCAGCGTCACATAGAGTGTGCATCCAAGCAGCCGGTAGTTGCCCAGCACCGCAGCCGCTGCGCGCAGAGCAACAATTTCCGCATGGGCCGTCGGGTCCAGGTCGCGCAGCACGCGGTTCTGGCCGCGTGCAACGATAGCTCCCTCGCGCACCACAACCGCGCCAATCGGCACCTCACCGGCTTCCGCAGCCAGGCGGGCTTCGGTAAGAGCTGCTTCGATGAAATCCAGATCGGTCATTCGAGCTAAAGACTCCGCGAACGGTTGAAGTTGATTCCATCGGCCCCTTGGGGGCTTTGGGCAACTGGCCAATCAAACGTGAGGGTTGCAAGTCCTTATCCGCAGCAACTGTGCTGCTGGATCGGCGGGCACTTCACTGAGCCGTATGAGCAGAAGACGCAGCAGTCGCCGGAATGGGGGCGCAGCAACGCCTTGCAACTGCTGCACTCATAGTAGAACTGGCAAGAATCCGTGGGCATGGTTTCCCGCTTGGAAAATCCGCAGTTCGGACAGGTCAGCGTTGATTCGAGGATAATTTTGCTCATCGCAGTGTTATCTCCGCAGCACTGAATAATGCGTCGTACGGGACAATTTTATTCCACGACAGGCACACCAGCCGCCGGCTGCTGCTGGGTCATGCAATGCAGCGTGCCCAGTCCCCAGACAAGGTCCACGCTGTGGATGCCAATCACTTCGCGGCTCGGAAATACCTCGGCCAGAATGTTCAGTGCCACGCGGTCGTTGGGATCGTGAAAGGTGGGAACGAGGACAAGGTCGTTGGCGATATAGAAATTGGCATAGCTGGCCGGAAGGCGTTGACCGCGGAATACCACTGGGCGCGGTAAAGGCAACTCGACCAGCGTGAATTGTTTGCCGTCGAGAGTGCGGGCGGCTTTGAGGCGTGCGAGATTTTCGGCCAGAGAAGCGTGGTTCGGGTCGCTCGTGTCCGGCTCGACTGCGGTAACAATCGTTGCCGGCGCAGCAAAGCGGGATATGTCGTCGATGTGGCCGTGGGTGTCGTCGCCCGCCAAGCCACGGTCGAGCCAGATTGTCTGATCGATACCGAGAAAATCGTAGAAGACCTGCTCAAGTCGTTCGCGACTGACGCCGGGATTGCGTTGCTGCACTTCGCTGAGCTGACATTCCTCGCTGGTAAGCAGAATACCCGCACCGTTTACGTCAATTGAACCGCCCTCGAGAACAATGCGGTGCTCGTGGCCGTCTTCCAGCTTGATCGCAGGCTGCCACTCGGGCAGACCTAGCAACTTGCTAATGTGTTCGGGAAGATGGTCGTCCAGATGCCAATCGGAATACTTAGCCCAGGCGTTGAAGCGCCAGTTGGTAACGGCGACCTGTCCCTCGCGGTTGCGCACGAAGATGGGGCCGGTGTCACGCGTCCAGCTACGGTTGGTGGGCCATTGGTGGAAGCTCACCTGATCGAGATTCGCGCCGGCGCGCTCCAGAATTCCTCGCACGCGTTGTTCGGCGTTGGCATGTTCGACGATAAGATGCACCAACTCATGCGCCGAGAGCAGGCGCACAATCTCGGCGTAGAGCCAGGGAATCGCCTGAAACTTTCCCGGCCAGTCTTCGGGATTGTGCGGCCAGGCCAGCCATGTGGCCTCGTGCAGTTCCCACTCGGCGGGCATGCGGTAGCCGAGTTGCCGCGGCGTATTTTCGAGCATAGGAGCAGGCATCTTTACTCGGAATCTTCTTCCGCCGGCCATGCGGCCACGGGATCGAGGAAACGTTTTGTGATGGGCGAGTAGGAATCGATGCGGCGATCACGCAGAAAGGGCCAGTTGCGCCGAGTCTCTTCGATCAAGCCAAGGTCAATCTCGCCAATCAAGATCTCTTCGGAGTCGTGCGAGGCCTTGGCGATGATGCGTCCGAATGGATCGGCCAGAAAGCTGCCACCCCAGAACTCGATGCCCGCACCCGGTGCGCGATTGCCGAGAACGTCACCGTGCTCCATTCCGACGCGATTGACGCCAGCCACATAAACACCGTTGGCTATGGCATGCCCCCGCTGGATGGTCTGCCACGCCTTGTATTGTGCCACACCAAACTCATCCTTCTCCGCCGGATGCCAGCCAATTGCGGTCGGATAGAAAAGCGCTTCGGCACCTTTGAGAGCAGTAAGACGCGCGGCTTCCGGATACCACTGATCCCAGCAGACCAGCGTGCCCACCCGGCCAAATGCGGTGTCAACGGCCTGATAGCCCAGATCGCCCGGAGCAAAATAATATTTTTCGTGGTAGAGCGGGTCGTCGGGAATGTGCATTTTGCGATAGACGCCCACGATGACTCCATCAGCGTCAATGGTAACTGCCGTGTTGTGGTAAAGCCCTGGCGCGCGGCGCTCAAAGAGCGAGGCAATAATGGCGACCTGTGCCTCACGCGCCACTTCGGCGAGGCGCGCCGTGGATTGCCCAGGAATTGGCTCGGCCAGGTCAAAGAGGCGCAGATCTTCTCGCTGGCAGAAGTACTGAGTGCGGAAAAGCTCGGGCAGGCAGATGATGTTGGCGCCGAGCCTCGCCGCCTCGCGGATATGGCGCACTGCAGAGGCGAAATTGGCCTCCGGATCCGCGCTCATGCGCATCTGCACGAGTCCCACGTTGTATTTGCGTGCGTTTGCCATGGATCGCTAAAGATTCCTCTACCGTGCGCGTCACGGCCAATCCTGCCCAGCGGGATTGGCCTCAAAATTCCGCTGGATTCAGTGCCTACTCTTCCAAGATCAGGACAGCTGCGGCAATGGTGGTTGTCCACTTTCCGCGCTTGTCGCCCACGGCCGACTGCGTCACGTTGCTGGTGCGAACAATCTTGTTGGAGATGCGGTAAATCTCCTTCTTTTCGTCCCAACTCTTGTCCGGATCGAATTCGACATCCAGAGTGGTGGCAAGCATTTCTGCCGCCAGTTCCTCGGCGTATTCGCCCGCTTGGTCTTCGGTCTCGCCGAAGCTGTGGTGCTCGCTGAGATAGCCGTAAGTGTTGCGGTCGGAGGGAATGGCGACGCCAATGCTGGAAACCACGAGCCGGTGCGGCTCACGCGTTGAATTCTCCGCAATCACTGAGAAAACCACTTCACCGGGGTTCAGGTAGGTAAGGCCTTCCTTACGCGTTATCAGCTTGCACTGCGGTGGAAAGATGGAAGAAACTCTCACCAGGTTCTGCGAGGCGATCCCCGCATCGCGAAGGGCCAGCTCAAAGGAGGTCAAACGCTCCTTGTGTTTGCCTACGCCCTTGGTGAAAAACATCTTCTTCGGGACCATGCTTTTTCCCAATTTCTATGTGTCCTCCTTGTGGTTGAAAATCAGTGATTCTTTTGAACGCACCCGCATAATTTTATATTATTTGAGCGGGCGAAAGCGGCACTTAGCGCATTTTCGTCTTGTGTTCGTGCAGATTGACGCCATCAGCTGCCCGCGACTGCTGCGAACGGAATCCGTATCAGATTTTTTCGAGGCAAAGCCTACTGTCTCATCTGCGGTTGCCACTTCTGAATCCGGGATGGTAGCCTCATGCTCTAAACACATGGGAAGAGGGGTCTTTCAAAGCCGATGCAAATAACCTACAACGGGCTGGAATTGCCAAAGAACGG
>JBAPYY010000805.1:0-3893 GCA_049284975.1 Occallatibacter sp. | reverse complement strand
CGACCTTTGGGTTATGAGCCCAACGAGCTACCGGGCTGCTCCACCCCGCAATACCAGTTTAGCAATAGGCAGGACGGGGGTCAAATGGTATCTTGATCAGGCGGTTGGCGCCGGATGTAGCCCACATCCGGTACACTGACGGAAATCCTGTTACGCCGGCGAGGAACCCCGCGGATGTCTTACCTTTATGTTGCCGTTCTGGCTGTCATTGTCGTTGTGCTGCTATCTGTTGCGCTCTATCGAACCTCCCAGGTGAAGACCAAGGCCGATTATCTTGTTGCGGGCCGCTCGCTGCCGGCCGCCGTGCTTGTGCTCACGCTGCTGAGTTCGTGGATCGGCGGCGGCTCACTCTTTGGCGGAGCGGCTAACGCCTATCAGAACGGCTTTGCTGCTCTCTGGCAGCCTGCCGGGGGCTGGCTGGCGCTGCTGCTCATATATTTCATCGCTCCACGAGCGCGCAAATTCGCACAGTTCACCCTACCAGACCTGCTGGAGGTTCGATACAACCAGACGGCGCGGGTGCTGGGCACTATCGCCATCCTCTTTGCCTATGTAGGCATCGCCAGCTACCAATTCACCGGCGGCGGCAACGTGCTGCACCTGATCTTTCCCGATGTGCTGACGCCGGTGATGGGCACCTACATCATCGCCGCGTTCGTTATCTTCACCACGGCACTGGCTGGCATGTCGTCGGTGGCCTATATGGATATGGTTATCGGCTCGCTGGTCACGACCATCTGTCTCATCGCCGCGCCTATGCTCTACTTCAAAGCGGGCGGCTGGGTTGGCTTGCATCACGCGCTTCCGCCGGAGTATTTCCAATTGCTTGGCAATTACCGTATGAGTCCCGACCACGTGCTTCAACCTGTGGGCTTTGGCGTTATTCGCGGGCTCGAATTTCTGGTGCCAACGTTGCTGCTGCTGTTGGGAAACCAGGTGATGTATCAGAAGTTCTTCTCGGCGAAGACGCAGCGAGACGCGCGCCTCTCGGTGGTGGGTTGGTTTTTTGGCGCAATTCTTCTGGAGACTCTGATCGTCTGCATCGCGGTTTTTGGTACGGCTCTTTATCACTCGAACGGCGAACTGACAAAACTACCTCACGAGATTATTCCCTACACGGCGCGCCACGGACTGCCCGCATTGATGGGCGCGTTGCTGCTGGGCGCGGTATTTGCTCAGGTGATGTCTGCCGCCTCCAACTACTTGTTTTCACCGGCAACCAACCTGGTCAACGACGTCTTCTCGCGCTACATTTCGCCGGGGGCTTCGAACAAGCGCGTGCTCATCGTTTCGCGGCTGGCCGTGGTGCTGTTGGGTTGCTGGGCGCTTTACCAGTCGCTCCACGCCGCAAGCGTGATTCACACCATGTTGTGGGCATACACCGTCTACGCCGCGTCGCTGACGCCGGTGGTGCTGGCGGCCTTCTTCTCCAAACGTGTCACGGCGTGGGGCGCCGTTTCTGCCATTGGCGCGGGAACGCTGATAACCGTGCTATGGGACATTCAGGCGGTAAAGGACTGCTTTCCGCGCATTGTGGCTGACCGCGACGCTATCTTCCTCGCGCTTCCCGCAGCCGTGGCGGCGCTGATTGTGGTGAGCCTCTTCACGCCGAAGCCGACAGCGGAGCAACTTGCGCAGTTTTCGGATTAGCCGTTTACTCGACAGCGCAATCAACCGCCGTGAATTGTTTTGAACTCACACCCAAAGCAGCGGTTGCCGAATGGGATAATTGCGGATGATCTCTTTATCTGTCGGGTCTGGATTCAGCGTCTTCCATAGATCAATGTACTTCTGCGCATGAAAGGCTATGCCCGAGAAGAGCAGGCCGGGCGAGCGGACAGGCAGAGAGTCGAAGTGCTCAACGTCCTTCGGCCACGCCCACGCCGCCTTGTCTTTGAGGTATGGATAGAGAAACACTGCCGCTTTGCGCAGTCCGCGGCCTTCTGAATCTTCGAAGGCTGGCGGATCAGGAATGAGCCCCTTCAGCGACTGGCAGAGGGCAGCCATTACATCGAAGTTGAAGATGGAATAGCTGTATGGCTTGGTTCGCGCCAGTTCCTTCGGGAACGAGCCATCTGTGGCTAGCTGGCCGGGCAGAAGTATTTCTCTGTAGCGGCGATACACGTCTTTACGGACTGCATCGTTTCCGGCGAGGTGCGCAAACTCCGCCGCCTGCAGCGCCCAGCACATAGCGTGGTTGTTCAGCGTGTCGCGCTCGGTTTTTCCCCGATCGCTGTTGCAGAGCCAATCAAGATAACTGGCAAACCAGCTTTTGACCGCGCTGGCTTCGTGCGGAGTGAGCATTTGCGAGGCGAGAAAGCTTGCGGCCCTGGCCACTTCAACCAGATGAAGTGTGTCGATAATGCCGTAGTTGCGGCCCGTCGAGCGCCCTTGAACTGCCTGGGCAAACTCCAAATTCGGATTCATTCGCGTTTCAGGAGTTACAAACCACGCGCGCAGGTGATCGCAGGCGCGCTTGCCGTAACGGTCGTCGCCGGTGAGCACCCAGGCAGCCGTCAGAGCGGGCATTTGCACAGAGAGCGCGACCATCGCCTTGCGATGCTCGTCGAAGTTTTCCGGATTGCTTTGGCCGTCGCGATTGATATATGGCCCGTTTGGATCCTTTGGGTTCGGCCAAAAATAGTCGGCCTGCGAATAGAAATCGTGCAATCCTCCGGCGCTTCGCTTTGCCGGGAAGGCGGTAATCGTGACGGGACTCAGCGAGACGTAGTTGGCCGCTGCCTTGAGAATCCGTGTGCGATCCGTTGCGGCTACCAACCGAAATGCGTCGGAATGAGCTGGTTGGCCCCATGCCGCACTGGCCGAGGCGGTGAATCCCGCGGCTGCCGCAGCCAAGATGAATTCCCTTCTATCGAGTTCCGTCGAAAGGCGCATCTATCTCCTCAGGTGCTCAGTTTGTGCATCGAAAACGCAACTCGGGCAACTGAGCCTGGGCGTTCTTTGCGACTTAATCCAAAGTATTCTTTCCCGGCGAGCAGTGGCAAGCCAAAGGCGTTTCCGCTTGGTCCAAGACAGATTTACTCGAAAAAAGTCACCTGATTGACTCAACTGGGCTTACACTGGCGGTGGAAATCCGTGTAACCATGCCAGTTGCCCAATTGACCCTGGAGATTCGCATCGAGCACGCCCAGTCGCTCAAGGACCGGCGGCATGTGGTGCGTTCGCTCAAGGACCAACTGAAGCAGGGATTCAACGTCTCGGTGGCAGAGCTGGACGAAGCGGTGGTTTGGCAATCGGCCACGATCGGCGTGGTGGCTATTTCGCGCTCGCGAGACTACCTGCATGGGCTCATTGAAGAGGTGGAGCGCGCATCGCGGCGCATGACCAACGAGCTGGGTGCGGAGTTGGCCGATGCGTTTTGGGAGTACATCGAGAGCTGAACGAATCGAACTTTGGATTCCGCATCAGTCAGTCCGAGACTCGAAGCTTCACAGACGTAACTCGATCATTAGCCGAAAGGTTCGCCGACTTCCGGTCCATCTCTTCACAAAAAGCGCAAAAAATGAGCGAAATTCGGGGCTTAACGTTTACTTACTCGCCAACAGGGTAAATTACTAAGATATTTATTTTGTTGTGTTTGACTTGTATGCGGTGCTCCAAAAACTTGGTTTTAGGGGGGAGGGGTAGGGGTCATTGCAGCTGGACAGTGAACAGTGGGCAGTGGCCAGTAAGACCATGCTCACTGTTCATTTGCTGATTGTGCCCTGAGCGAGGGTAATTTTCGGCAATCGGCAGCCTACGGCATGGGGCGCTCGTTGATGATCATCCAGGATGTGCCGAACTTGTCGCGGAGCATGGCGAAGCGGAAGGCAAAAAATGTTTCTTCTATAGCCATGAAGATCTCGCCGCCTTCCTTGAGCAAGGCGTAAAGG
>JBAPYY010000804.1:0-2091 GCA_049284975.1 Occallatibacter sp. | reverse complement strand
GCCGTTCAGAGCGGTTGCGGGACTGAAGGTGCTCGTCGTTCCGCCCGAGACCTCGAACGGCGTTAGGGAGTTATCGCCTCCGGCGATGGTCGGCTGGGAAAGGGTGAGAGTGATTGGAGTCGCCGCTGTGGCGTTCTCATAGCTTGTGGCCAGATACACTTGCCGCGGAGCATTGATTTCGAAGGTGCTCGTTCCGCTCGCGGTGGAGGGCGTCAGGGTAACTTCAGTGTCGTAGGCGTTGTCGGTGCTGTTCCAAGCGTAAAGCGAAATTTTTGAGGAATTCGAGGGGTCCAGTTTAACCATGTAGATCGTGCTGTCGGCGAGGCCTATGCTGGGTCCGCTTCCCTGAATGTAGGTAACGAGGTCTCCATTCTGAAGACCGTGGTTTCCGTCCAGGGTGACCTCGTCGTTGCTCACATCTGTGGTATCGAATGTCGCAACGTCGTCCAGAACGACATAGTAGATGGTGCCAGCGGCAAGACCACCGATCACCGTTCCCGCGGTCACATCGGTTCCCGTTCCGATGTAGGAGAGTGTGGTGACGTTATTGTTGACGGTTGAGACGTTTCCGCCCGCCGCTATGAGGCCGACGTTGTCGCTGTTTGCCAGAGAATTCTGAGATCCGCCGCCGGTGGCGTCGACGTCGATCGTAGTGACCACGGAGAGCGTGGCGTCCGGCGCTACGTAGCTTTGCACCGTTCCGCCACTGGTTGCGGTGCTCACCGTGGCGTTGACGGCAACGAGAGCTCCAACCGAACCGGAAGCATTAGCATTCGCCGAATACCCGCCGGCGGGCGTAATCCGCTCAGCCGAAATTGTAAGGCTGCCTGCCACAATCGTGCTCGAATTCCCGCCCGCATAGGCGGAGATCTCAGGCGAGGCTGTTGCGGTGGCAGTCGAGGCGCCAACCGCCAATCCGCCCACCGCTACGCCGTAGGCATCCGCTTCCGCGTCAGGCGTGGCCATGGCCAGCACATTCACGGCGCCCGTTACAGTCACGTCCGAATTGCCGATGTAGGCCTGGACATCGGTGTCGATAGTAGAGGTGGCAACGTTGGCCGAAACCGCCCCGATGCCTCCCGCGAGGCCGTAAACAGTTGATGTGCCACTGCCGATAAAGTCGGCCTCGACGGTCAGAGCGTCCACCGTCATGCCCGCAGTTTGTCCGATCTCCGCGTAATCGCCAACGTAGGCGCTGAGGCTTCCGTCGATCGACGAAGTGGTCACAGATGCGCCGGCGGCAACGGCCCCGGCGCTCACGCCCATGGCGGTGCCGTCCATCGTCACCGTATCGTGAGCCTCGATGGTCGCCTGACCAGCATTTTCGATATTGGCCAGGTGCGAACTGTCGGTGCCGTTCACATAGGCCGATGTCGTATCTCCGTAGATGTTGGTGACAACGCTTCCGCCCAGGCCCACCCCGAGCGATGCGGCAAGACTGAATGTCAGAGCGTCCACGGTAACCGTATCGGAGGCCTTCACATCGAGGTTTCCGCCTGTGGAGATGGTGGAGGCACCGCTGATATCCGCAGTCGTGGTCGACTGCATGATGTCGGTGACGACCGAGGCGTTTCCGGCCGCAAACCCCGCCGCGCTGAAGCCGGCGGCGACGCCCACGGCTTCCGCTCCGGATGTGGCGATGACATCGATGTCAGAGCCGGCCGTAACTTTGGAGTTTGCTATCTCGGCCTTCACTCGGTTTTCAACGGTATTCGTGACTACCGCCGCGCCCGCCGCAATCCCTGTCGAGGCCGCGATGTCGCCGGAGAAGGCGACGATGTTGGCGCTTTTGCTGACGTGATTGGATCCGATCTCGTTCAGCACCTGGGTGATGATGGAGTTGGTGGGGAACACAGCGGAAGCCGGCGGCGTGTCGCTGGCCTCCAGGCTGATGCTGCCCGTTGCACTCACTGTTGAGTTGGTGCTCGTGGCGCCGATCTTGTCCTCGACTGTATTGGTCGTCGTGGACGCAGCACCGGCGAGGCCGCCCACCAAGGGAATTCCTGCCAAGACTACGCCGGCTGAAAAAGCGCCAATCTCCGGGGTGGAACTGGAGGCAAGGTTGATGCTCCCGGCCACGCTGCTTGTGCC
>JBAPYY010000803.1:0-21799 GCA_049284975.1 Occallatibacter sp. | reverse complement strand
GTACACAATGAAAAAAGTGAGCGATCTGCGCAGACAGGCCGGAGTGTCACACACTACGGGCGCCGAATCCCTGTCTCCCGGTCACTGGCTTCGCGCATGGCATAACTCGCGCGACAAAGGACAGACTATTGTTGAATTTGCCTTGATAATGCCGATTCTGCTGGCGGTCATGTTGGCGATCTTTGAGCTCGGGATACTTCTCCTTAATTATCAGACACTGACCCAATGCGTGGATCAAGGCGGCGTAGCTCTTCAGCAAATTGTAGGTATGGGTTCAACTGATCCTTGCGCCACGGTTTCAGCAGCTGTTCTTGGAACGTCGGGAAATCTCGTGACGACCGGCGCGAATGGTATTCAATTGAAGATCCAGATCGTGAATACCCTAGGTAGCGGGGGCACCACAATTGGCACTTATAACTCCACTACTCAACCCGCGGCAACATTTTCTTGCGGGGCCGCTGCAAGCTATGCGGGGGCGGGCTCAACGGCGACGGTAACCGGCACCTATCCTGCCGCTGCCCAAACCTTCGGTTTCAATTTTTTGAAGTCCATTGGCAACATGACAGTCGCAACACAGGAGCTAATGCAATGAAAAACAACTTTGTGTATTTGGTCCGCAGAGCGCTCCGCGATCAACGCGGACAAGTGATGCCTTGGGTGATCTTCGGAATGATCGGCATGTTGTCGATGGCCGGGGTATCGGTGGATGTAGGCCGCGCCTACTCCGTTCGCAATCAACTCCAGAACGCTGTGAATGCAGCGGCACTGGCGGGATCGGCTGAAGTGTACAACACGTCCAGCACTAACGATGCGACGTCTGTAGCGAACAGCTATCTGACGCTGAACAACAACACCGGGCTGACGCTGCTTTCGGGTTACGGGCCGACAACTCTATGCCTGAACGCGCTGATGCCGGCGGGACAAAAGTGTACCGCGTCTACACCATCCAACGCTATCAGAGTGAAGGCAGCGGTCCAGGTTCCCACTTCAATCATCGCAGTCCTGGGCCTCAAGTACCTCACTGTTGGGGCCACTGCGACCGCCACAATGGGCATTGCACAACCGTGGAATGTGGCCATCATCATGGACGGATCGGGCTCGATGGCTACCACGGACTCCAACTGCGGCGGCGTTACGGAGTTCCAGTGCGCAATGAATGGCATTCAGACGCTGCTGTCTACCACGAATCCCTGCAGTTCAAGCACGACCTGCAATTTCCGCGTGGGTCTATTCTCATTTCCATCGGTTTCAACTGCCACGGTTGCGGATGAATACAATTGCAGCGGCGGTCATGGGACCACCCCCACATTTATGCAATACAGCCTGCCTTTGACTACCGCGTCATCCTACTCGTCAATGACTTACACTGAAGGCTCGAGTACCTGGGATGCGACTTACAACATTCTCTACAACGCCCACAGTGTGGATGCGAGCGGTGTGGATGCGAATGGTTTTGCAACCGATTATTACCAGCCTAGCGCCTCGAATGGGCTGAACTCCAGTTCCCCGCTAGTGAAGGCTATTACCGGTTGCATGCAGCCGATGACCAATTTCGCGTCGAGCGGCACTGGGCATCTCAGCCTCGCCAATTGCACCAAGGGCAGCAATGGGTGTTCGTGGTCAGGTAGCCAATACTACTATCCTGGCGTTACCTACTACGCGAGCGCGATCTATGCGGCACAGGCGGCGCTGGTCGCAGAACAGGCTGCAATGACGACCGCTGGGCTAGCAACTAAGAATGCGATCATCTTCCTCAGCGATGGTCAAGCGAACCTGGTCTCAAATTATTTCGCGTGGGGCACCAGCCCGAAGTCTACCATTTCCGGCACCAGCGGGCTTGACGCCGATACGACGACGGGGTTGTACCCCTCCGCAACTGATGAGTGCCAGCAGGCGATCATTGCGGCCCAGGAAGCAACGAAGGCGGGAACAACCGTATTCGGTGTCGCTTATGGCTCAGAGCAAACGGGCTGCGCTACGGCACCCACTGGTGGCGGTGCTTATACCGACACCTCGCTTATTGCCAGCAGCAACTACCCGCTGACTCTGAACCAGTCCTTCTCGCTTTCGACACTCACTCCATGCGTGACGATTGAGAATATTGCGTCTTCGATGGGGAATTTCTACTCCGACTACAACCAAAGCGGAACAGGAGTAGACCTTAGCTGCGTGGACAGCTCGCATACGGTATCGAGCCTGGATGGTATCTTCTCGTCTATCGCATCCACTTTCAAGAATCCACACCTGATACCCAACACCGCACAATAGCTGCCTGAAAGACAAACAAATTCGAATCCCGGCCGAGTCTGATTATTGGACTCGTCTGGGATTCGAGTTTTGGAAGCACTTATGAAGTACAGTCTATCGGCGAAATATTTTCTCAGGCGCCAGGCAGAGTTTGGTGAATCGACCAAGCATTCAGCAGGTGGAGAAATATATTTCGCAGGCGCTAATCAGGTTGCGGAATAACTCTGATCTCCGGGCAAAACCAGAGAAGAATATCCCTCAGGGGTTAAAACCCGCCATTCTTCTGCTACATTTGCGGCACGACTAAAGTCGTGCCCTGACACAAGGCTGGCTGTTTGAGACACGTGTTGAGGGTTTTTACGAAGCCCCGGCCTTATGGGGCATATGCAGTACCCTTCGGCTGCACTCAGGACAGGCTAAAAGTCGTGCCCTGACACAAGACTGGCTATTGAAACACGTTCTTCGAGTTTTTCCGCAGCCTGTTAAGTCGTGCCCTGACACAAAGCGGCTGTTTGAAACACGTGTTGCGGGTTTTTACGAAGCCTGTAAAGGTCCTATTTTATTGGTCATTTTGCGGAACCTTCGACTGCGCTCAGGGCAGGATTTAAAGCCGTGCTCTTTCGAGAAGAGTCTATGGGATAGCTACCTAGTGTGGTGTCCCCGAGGGTTGCTGAAGAAGTGAGCGACGGAATTGCAGATCCTTCGACTTCGTTTGGCGCAGAGGGCGCGCCAAACTCCGCTCAGGATGACATACATTTTGTAAACGAACTTCAGAGACAGGACACTAGTCTTGCTCTTCGGGAATAATCAGCAGCACTTCCACTTTGATTTTCTGGCCATTCTGTGTGGCCGGTCTCCACTGCCACTGAGCGAGCGAGGTGAGTACAAACTGAGCCTGCGCAAACTGCGGCGGAAAGACAAGGGAAAGTGCCTCGAAGCGGCCGGCCTGATTTACAAATCCGCGAATCATAATGGCGTCGGCGTCGATTGAATTGGGAGGGATATTGGGCCGCACGATGTTATAAGGCCAAGGCGCCTCGATGTGCACGATGTTACCGGCTGCCGCGGCTTCTCCAGCACGCGGAAGCGCATATTGGAGAATCCAGCTCTTGGCAAGGCCCACGGGCAGATAGACCGTATACGACAACCTGCCAGTCCATAGCGGGGGCATATCCGGGAATTGATCTTCCAGCGACGAGCCCACCACTATCGCTCCGAATTGGCCCGTAATGGACCGGGAAATATGGGCAGCCGAAAGTTGGTTGCCTTGTCCGAAATCAGTTTGCCCTGAAGCACTTTTTCCTGAGCTCGTTCTGTCTCCCCTGTTGTCTCCGGCGCCGGCTGCGCCGCCCTGCTTGTCGGATGGGCCGGCCTGGCCTGTCTGTGCGGAGCCCTTGACTTGGCCCGGCGACAATGCACCAGGAGAATTCGAGGAGGCCGACTCATTGACAGGTGGCAGCGTGACGGCTCCGTCCGCCAAATGCGAATCTGAGAGTGACATCACCGCAGCGGAAGTGGGTTGAGTTGAGCCCGCGGCTGTAGTTACCGGCACCGCTGGCGTAGGCTTTGGTCCTGATATAACGACAGGCGTGGTTGTGCTGGGAAGAATCGGCTGAGCCGGCACGGGTATTTTAGCGGCAGCAATGGCGATGTCAGCCAAGTTTTGCTCGTTATTGGGCAACTTGACGGAAGGTTTAATTATTGCTGCTGCGGGCTTCAACGGGACTGGAGCGACGATGGTTTTCTCCAGGGTCTTCATTCCATTCCAGATCACGACCGTGGGCACGGGAATTACTTCGGTGAGCGTGATGGGCTTAGGTAAATCCGGCTGTAGCAGCGTCTGAGGTCCCGGTGGCGCTTGCACTACCTGGTGCATCGCCTGCTGTGCTGCCGCGCTCTTCTCTGGTGGAAGAGTGTGGGGTTTAGGATGAATTTGCGGATACTCCATATCCAGCTTGGCCCGCTGCATCTGGGCCTCCAGAGAGTGCAGGTCGAGATGACGCAAGGCCAAACGATCGGCGGCAGAATATGTCCTGATTTTGGGCGCGCTGAGGAGTCCATAACCGAGCAATATGACTCCAACTATATGCAGTACAACCGACGCGGCAAAGGTATAGGGCTTTTGGACCTGTTCCGGTCGCTCAGAAAACAGCGTAATCATAGGGAAGACCTCTTGACTTTACGAAAATCCTCCCTCGCGCTGTCTGGACCCACTTGCAATGGAGGTTGTGTTTCGGACTTTCCTTGCCTGGGCGAACACTGAGAAAAGTCGTGGCACTTCTCTCAAGAGCTTAATTATATTCTCTCCTATAATCGCTTACTGCACCGCTTTGACCTATAACTCTCTTGGTACCTTCGTACCGTCTCAGGCCTTTCATTTGGCTTTCATGACGTTTGAAAAGAATACACTGAACGCACGGTAAAACTTGCACGATAATATGCTTGCTCAGGTCCCGAATAGGCGTAAAATTGATACAAGTTTCCCAAGGCGTGGCACTGGCCACAAGAAACAGAAAGCCGAATCTGGCCGGGTAGCCAGTTCAGACAGGCCTCCAAATGAACCGAAGACTACTCACGATTCTTCTGATTGCATTTTTCATTGCCGCCGTTTGTACATTACTGATCGCACACTTGATTCGTAATCAGTCGGCGGGGCGACAGCCGGTCACTACTCTCGTGGTGGCGGCGAAGACAGACATCAAACTCGGAAATGTTCTCACGGCCGATAACATCACGACTCTCGGAATTACGGGAACACCGCCTAAAGAGGCCATTCTCGAGACGAACATGAAGAGCGTGATTGGACGCGGTGTTGTCTCTGACCTTTATGAAGGCGAGCCCATCATCGAGAGTCGCCTGGCCTTGCCTGGCTCCGGCGGGGGATTGGCAGCCACCATTCCGCAGGGCATGAGAGCCTGCGCGGTCAAGGTTGATGACGTAGTAAACGTATCGGGATTCGTAACTCCCGGTATGCGCGTGGACGTTCTAATCTCCGGCACGCCGCCTGGCCAGCAAAACAATAACACGCAAGGCACAGAAGCTAGAACGCTCCTGCAGAACATTCAGGTCTTGTCGGCTGGCACTGATATTCAAAAGGATGCCGCAGGCAAGCCGAAGCAGGTGCAGGTGGTCAACCTGCTGGTCACTCCGGAACAAGCTGAGACATTAAGCCTGGCGAGCAATCAGGTCACGATTCGGCTGGTGCTGCGCAATCCGCTGGACACCAAAGTTGAACCGGTTCCCGGCACGGCTACGGTCAATCTTTTTGCGGGTCCGACCACGGCGTCGACGCAGCCAAAGCACGTCACGGTCGCGAAGCGCGTTGCACCCCAGGCCTTTGTCGTCGAGGTGTTCAACGGATCAAAACAGTCTCAGGAAAAATTTGCTTCTCCGGGGGGGCGCCAGTGAGAGCGAAAAGTAGCATTACCATCGCATGTTGCAGCGCATTGTTTCTTCTCTTGTACGTTGGGCTTGGCGTGCAGGCTCAAACAGCGCCGTCTCCTTCTCAACCCGCCGGTCCCACGATTCAGGACTCGACGAATGATCTGTCAGTCGCCGTGGGCAAGACAGTGCTGGTGGATTGTCAGTGGCCGGTGGCGCGGGTTGCCATTGGTCTGGGCGAAATTGCCGAGGTCCATGCGACCAGCCCCAGCGAGATCATGGTGGAAGGCAAAGCTGTTGGAGAGACGAGCCTGATTATTTGGGATACCCATGGCGGCCGGCAGTTTTTCAATGTGACTGTACGCGCCAGTACGGCTGGATTGAATGACAGCCTCGACGCGATCCGGCGCGAATTGAGGACAGAGCTTCCCGGCGAAAACGTTAGGGTCAGCTCAGAGAACGGCTCCGTTTTTCTTCGCGGCACGGTCAAGGATCTGAATGGCTCCGCACGCGCGGTGAAGATCGCAGCGATGGGCGGCAAGGTCGTCAATCTGCTCAATGTCGAAGTGCCAGCATCGGAACCGCAAATTTTGCTCAAGGTGAAATTCATCAGCGTCGATCGGAGCAAGGAAACGCAGCTGGGTATAAACCTTTTCAACCTGGGTGCGGGAAACTTTGTCGGAGGGGTTACAACGGGCCAGTTTACGCCGCCGGGGATTGTTCTTGGTTCTGCGGGAGCAGGACCCACAGTGACCAACGGGAGCGGTCTGCAGCTTTCCGCCTTCTATCCCAGCCTTGGCTTGGGTACAACGATTCAGGCAGTCGAGACCAAGATCGATTCACAGGTTCTTGCCGAGCCTAATCTCATCGCAGCCAACGGCAAAGAGGCGAGCTTTCTGGCCGGTGGCGAATATCCCTACCCGGTGGCTCAGGCCGGTTCAGGTGGAGCGGCGGCGACGATTTCCATCATGTTCAAGGAGTATGGAGTTCGCTTGAATTTCATTCCTACCATCACTCCCCGTGGAACAATTCGCCTTCAGGTGGCTCCGGAAGTCAGTGCTCTCGACTTCTCAGATGCCGTGCAGATTTCAGGATTTGAAGTGCCCGCAATTACTGTCAGGAAAGTAAATACCGAGGTGGAACTGGCAGAGGGGCAGAGTTTCGTGATCGGCGGCCTGCTGGACAACACCGAAGCCGATACGTTCATGAAGATTCCTTTTCTGGGCGACATTCCAATCTTAGGCAAGTTTTTCCAGTCGATGCAGAAGACCAAGGCTAACACCGAGCTCATTGTGATTGTGACGCCAGAGATTGTGGCGCCCATTCCGGCTGGAGATCCGTTGCCTTCGCTGAAATTCCCAGCCAAGTTCTTGCCACCCAATTCGGGCATACCGATGAATAACCCAGATGCCAAAACCGCTGCCAACACGCAAGCCCCCGCGCCGCCTACTCTGCCGGTCGAGAAGTTGATCGAGAGCATGAAGCCGGAGAATCCGCTGGTAATTGAAGGGGCGACGGGAGGGTTTGGCACTGGATCGACGATACCAGTGAGCGGTAACTCAAGTGCTCCCTCACAGCAACAGCAATGAGATATTCGGCTGCCCTTTTTAGGGCAGCCGGCAATCTCTTAAAGAGTTTGCAAGAGCACGCTGAATGGCAGACGAGAGCATCGGAGATAACCGGATGAATCCGTTCCGCTGGATCGCATCGGGGCTGCGGAATTGTTTCTCGTCAGACAACCATGTCCGCCAGGATTTTCGCCTGCAGGCCACAAACCTTACCCGCAATACGGTGCTCGCCACTTCGCTGGAAGTGGCGAACACCAATTCAACGCGAAGGAAAGGTTTGTTAGGACGCGACGGTCTTTCTTCCGGAGGGGGTCTATGGATCTGCCCCTGTGAAGCTGTGCATACCTTTTGGATGCGATTCCCCATCGACCTTGTCTATCTAGATCGTAAGAATCGAATCAGAAAAGTTGCAAACAGTGTGCCCCCGTGGCGGCTATCAGCCTGTCTGCGGGCCCACTCAATTATCGAACTCCCGGCAGGCACAATCCGCGCCACGCAGACACAGCATGGAGACATCCTGGAATTTTCGGCGGCTACCTCCGTGAATTAACCGCCGAGCCCGCACACGCAGATAGAGGCTTTTACGGATCAAAGACCGCGCAGGAAAGGATTGCTTCTGCGTTCCGCGCCAATGGTGGTGGCAGGGCCGTGGCCAGTGAGGACGCGCGTTTCGTCGGGCAGCGAGAGCAGGCGGGTTTGGATGGAGTCAATAATCTGGCCATAGTCGCCACCGGGTAGGTCTGTGCGGCCGATGCTTCCTTCAAAGAGTGTGTCGCCTGCGACCAGCAGCTTGAGCGCGGCAAAGTGGAGACAGACTGAGCCTTGCGTATGGCCGGGAGTGCAGATGACCTGGGCGGGGTAAAGTTCCAAGCCCACTCGCTGGCCGTCAGACAGGCTCTCATCGGGCGGAGCAATCTCGGGTGTGGCAACGCCCAGCCAACTTGCCTGCTGATCCATCATCTTGAGCAGCGGCAGATCATTTTCGTTTAGCAGAATTGGCGCGCGGGTAAGCCCCTTGAGCTTGAGCGCGCCGCCCACGTGGTCGATGTGGGCATGGGTAATCAGTATCTGCTTGAGCCTGAGGCCGAGCTCGCCGAGCCGGCGGTGTATGCGGCCAACCTCATCACCTGGATCGATGACGATGGCTTCGCCGGCCTCACGGTCGCCGAGGATGGTGCAGTTGCAGGCCAGCGGGCCAACAGGGAAGGTTTCCAAAATCATTCTTCCATTGTATTGCGCCGGGCGATTTACGCGAGAGCGGGTTTGCGGAAGGTGATCGCGTAAAACTTGCCTTCCTTCAGCATTTCAACCTTGATGTCTTTCATTTCCGGCGGTACCAGGTCGATCGGTACCGTTACCGCTTGCTTGCGGTTCGAGTAAAAGCTGCTGGTGAATGGAATGCTCTCGTAGGTACTCTTTACGTACTCTTCAGTTTCGTCTTCGATCATCAGATTGCCGCCCGGCTTGACCACTCGGATCATCTCGCGCATGGCTTTTGCGCGGTCGCTGAAAAAATTGAAGCCGCCAGCGGTGAAAACTACGTCGAAGCTGGAGTCGGCGAAGGGCAGAGATTCTGCGTTGCCGAGATAGAGGTCGGCATCCATTTGCCAGCGGCGCAGATTGTTCTGGCCGTTCGCCAGCATCTCGGGCGAGAGATCGAGGCCGGAGAGTTTTGTTCCACGGGGCAGATATTTAAAGTTGAGTGCGGTGCCGACACAGGTCTCCAGCACTGAATCGCCCGATTTGACATCGAGCAAACTCATATAGTTTTCGAAATACGAATCCAGTTCAACGCCTCGGAAGGCTCCAAAGACGCGCTGGGTGTCGTCGTAGAAGCCGCCAATGGTCTCGTAAAGGTGGTTGTACTTGCCGTTGTCGCCGGTCAGGTCCTCCGGCTTGAGGAAGGCTGGAATCCCAGCACGGACGGGAAACCGCTCGCCAGAACTGCTGACCAAGGTTTCCTTGCCGTCTTCGCTGACCACATGCAGCGGATTTCCGGTGAAAGGGCTTTGCAGTTGGGCAAGGGTCTGCGGGCGGTCCGCCCATGTCCTGTACTTTCTGGGATTGAACAGCGCCAAGATGCTAAGAAGCAGTGCTCCGCCAAGGCAGATCGAGCCAAAGATTGTGCCGAAAAGAGGTGTCGAGTGCTGCACTGCAATGCTGAATGAGCACGAGAGTTCAATGCCGGTCGCAAGAACAAAGCCCGCGGCAAGGACGAGGGTGGTCGCGCGGGATTCGCGGTTCCAAAGCCAGACGAGTGTCGCCGCAAACCAAAAAACGAGGAACGCGGGAATGCCGGTATTTGCAGCGGCGCCGATGTGAAGCGCCAGGGCAAGCGATGGGATTGCTACTGTCGCCAGCGGCAAAGGAAGTGTGGCCAGAAATCGAGGCAGACGCGGACTGGTGAGACGGTGAAAGGTAAAGGGCAGAACGCTGAGTACGGCAGCCAGGAGCGTCAAGGCAAGATATTCGAGCGCTTGTTGCGGCCCGGTCAGCGGGAATTTGCGCCAGCCGAAGACGAGCGTGGGAACGAAGCTGAATGCAAGCATCCAGAGAAATCCACGCCGAGGCCTTTGCGTGCCCACAAACCACGCGCCAAGGACTGGGCCGGTCCACGCGCCCACTTGGGAGATGAAAAAGCCAAGGATAAATACGCTGGCGACAACCCAGGCTACGATTTGCGAACTGCGGCTTGGTTTGATCTGCGTAGGCATGGTGCGGTCTTCCTTTCGTTGCGAGGTAACTGTTTCAATGCGGCGGTTGCGACCATGCGCCGGGTTAACAATTCGTGGACGTATCGGCGAGCTTTGAATTTTCCGGCGTAGCAGCTTCTATGGAAGCAAGCTCAGCCAGGGCGGATTCGCCCCAGTCGAGTGCGGCGCGGGTCATTGCGATTCCCAGGCTCAGGGTAAGCATCCAGTACGGCTTGTGCGGATTCTGGGATTGATGCAGGTTCGCCATTTTCTCGATCCCTTCGAGCATGGCCAGCGAGCGCTGATTTCGTTGCTGCAACTCGCGGACATGTGAGATCGAGACGCCGGGCGCAGCTTCCCGGCCAAAGAAAAGCTTGAGCATGAATTCGTTGCGGGGTGGATCGTTTTGGAAGGGCAAGGCGAGCCACTCTCGAAGGCAAATTCGCCCTGCTTCCGTCAGTGCATATTCCTGCCGTCGCTTTTTGGGCGCAGTGGCAGGCTCGCACGGCTCTATCAGTCCCTCGGCAGCCAGTCTCTTGAGGGAAGGGTAGATTTGCCCGTAACTTTCGCCCCAGAAACTGCCAAAGTTGTCTTCGATGGCCTTGTGAATCTCGTAGCCGGAGCCGCTAGGAGCGATGGAAAGCATGCCGAGGATGACGTAAGCGGTTCGGGAGCGCTGCATATATCTCGAAGATATATCTGAAAGATAATTTTGTCAACAGAATTCGTAAAAGGTTTGACATAGGTGTGGCGCTAAGACGGAAAACGGCAGGCCAAAAGGCCTGCCGTTTCTATGCAAAACTTAATGGAAAGAATAGCTTATGGTCTACTTTCCAGACTTGGCGGGCGCTGAGGCCGGCGCGGGCTTCGAGTTCTCCAGTACGGAGTGGGAGCCGCCGGTCGAGCGCTGGTAGAGGATGGTCAGACTGATTGAGGTGAGCATGAAGATAATCGCTGACCAGGTTGTGAGCCGGGTGAGCACGTTGGCTGCTGCGCGGGGGCCAAAGGCTGTCTGTGAACCTTGTCCGCCGAAAGCGCCCGCGAGGTCAGCCGAGCGACCCTGCTGCAAAAGCACTACGCCGATCAAAAAGAGGCACACAAGGATGTGCAGTCCGACGATAAAACCGAAAAGGATATTCATATTTGAAGCTACTTTCCAGGTCAGTCCGGCTGGCCCGGACGAAAGAAATTTGGTGCGGAAGAGGGGACTTGAACCCCTACGCCTTTTGGGCGCCAGCACCTCAAGCTGGTGCGTCTGCCAATTTCGCCACCTCCGCACTGAGGTGAACTCTACAAGTATAGCAAAAGTCGGAGGGGACGAGAAACAGTGTTTTAATCGCGTAGCGTCACCTAGCCAACCGCGCCATCCATGCGGCCAGGGCCTGTTGGTCTTCTGTGCCGGTCGAGTGATCTGCATGGATTTTGCCCAGATCTTCGGCGTCACGATTCTGGCTGAGCTTGAACTTGCCTTCGATGCGCTTGATAGCGATGCGGAAGCCTACGATTTCTGCCAGCATAGACAGGCGGAAATCAGCGGGCATAGCACGCCATTTTTCCGCGTAGCCCGGCTCGTGCGCGTTCATTAAACCGGAAAGCAGGGCTTCCTTGCCGGGTTCATCATCGACCAATTCCAGAGTGCCGTAAGCGTGGACGGCGATGTAGTTCCATGTGGGAACCGAGAGAGGATCGGCGTATAGCGTGGGCGACACGTAGCTATGCGGTCCGGGGAAAATAACCAATGTCTCGCGGCCGGCGAGAGCCTGCCAATGGCGATTGGCGCGGGCAAAATGGCCTTCAAGCAGCCCATGAGGGCCCTCATCCTTGACCACCAGTGGCAAGTGCGTGGCTACCAGGGGCGCATTGGCCTGTGTCTCCGATTGCGGTGCAGACGCCGAACCAATAAGAATGGCGAACGCGTAAGCCTGCATCGCCTCAATGAGAGTGGTTCGGTCGGTGATCTGGTTGAATCTCGGCGTGTACATTGGAACTCCTACTGAATGCGCTCGAAGCGAAAACCGCCTTCTCGCAGGGCGTGGCTGATGGCGGTGATGTGAGTGGCGCCACGAGTTTCGATGGTCACATCGATCACCGTTTCGCCCAGGCTGACGCCGTAATAGGCGCGATTGTGAATGGTTTCGACGATGTTGGCGCGTTCACGGGCGAGGATTTTGGTCAGGTTGAGCAGTGCGCCCGGCCGGTCCTGCAAGTATACGCGGATGCGCAGCAGACGGCCGTCCTTGACCAGGCCGCGCTCGATGATTTTGGCCAACAACGAGACATCGATGTTGCCGCCCGAGACCAACACTACAGTGGGGCGAGGCCGCAGATTGATCTTGGACTGGACAATGGCAGCGAGTGCGGCAGCGCCAGCGCCCTCGGCCAGGGTTTTCTCCTGCTCCAACAGCATGAGAATGGCGCTGGCGATCTCTTCGTCATCCACGGAAACGATCTCGTCCACGTAACGGGAGACCAACGGTAAGGTCAGGTCGCCGGCTCGGCGCACGGCGATACCGTCGGCGATGGTGGCCTCGGCATTGATGGTGACCGGAGCGCCGGCCTCGCGCGCGCGCAACATCGAAGGAAGCTTCTCCGGCTCGACGCCAATGACGCGAACCTTTGGATTGGTCTCTTTCAGCGCGCAAGCAATGCCGCTGATGAGCCCGCCGCCGCCGATGGGCACAACGACAGCTTCAAGTCCGGGCACCTGTTCGAGCAGCTCCAGGCCGATGGAACCCTGGCCGGAGATAACCTCCGGATCGTCGAAGGGATGGATGAAGGTGCGGCCCTCTTCGACGTGGCGTCGCAGAGCTTCTTCGCAGGCCTCGTCGTAGCTCGCGCCGTGCAGAATCACCTCTGCGCCGTAGCCGCGCGTGGCCGCGACCTTAACCTGCGGCGTTGCCAGCGGCATTACGATCTGGGCTCGAATGCCATGGGCTGAAGCATGGAAGGCAACTCCCTGAGCGTGGTTTCCTGCGCTGGCAGCGATGACCCCGCGAGTGCGCTCCGCTTCGTTCAGAGTGAGAAGCTTGTTCAGCGCGCCGCGCTCTTTGAAGGAGCCGGTACGCTGCAGGTTTTCCAGCTTCAGGTGAATTGGCAGACCGGTCAGCTCGGAGAGGTGGTGTGAGAGATGACAGGGCGAAACGTGAATCGCATCACCGATGCGTGTGCGAGCTGCTTGGATGCTGCTGAGTGTGACGGATTCCAAAAGAGTCTCCTCGATCGAAAGATGGATTTGAAAGAAGGCCTAGGAAGCGAAAAGCCACCGACCGCGTTTGCGGTGGGTGGCCTGGAAAATGCTCGATTGCTAAATCCGGTTCGTCAGGCTCCGCTTCCCGCGTGCGCATTGGACCTGGTAATTCGCGGGCTGGGAATTGACAAGGCAATGCTCGCGACCGGTGAGAAGCGCGCGTTGGGCGGTGAGATGCGCATGACCTTGATTGCAGTAGAGCAGACAGGCAAGGGGAGCGTCAAGAAGGGGGCGCGTGGCATAGGGCAACCTTAATCCGCACTTGCATCAGGTTACCTTCGATCTATTTAGGCGCCGAAAGCCCTGTTTGAGACGCAATTTTTGGACGATAACGTGGACGAACAGGTGTATGATGGGTCGTTCTCCATCCGCCTGCAATGTTGCGGAGTGAACGCACATGATTTGTAAGAAGTGCAAGAGCTATAGGATTCGTCGGATCAAGAGGGAAGGATACCTGCAAACGAAGGTGGCTCCTTTGTTCGGGTTTTATCCTTGGCGATGTTCCAATTGCGGGACAGTGCAATTGCTCAAGATGAGGGGCAGGCCGGCTCGTAAGCGAAACTCTGACACAACCTATGGGGAAGCCCAGGACATTCAGCAGGTCGCTGGCGTCGAAGGCGTGCTGGTTGATAGCAAGCGAACTGCCTCCAACGCGTGAATCAGATCAAGCCCGCGTGAACGCATCTGGCGTTCTAACCTGGCCATCAGAGTCTGTTTCTGCGGGGTAGGGAGTGCGCCGCAAATAAGCCCATAGATAGAAGATGCTCATCACAAGCAGAATGAGCGAGGCGGGCCTATTTAATATAACGGCCAGCATTTGGCCTAAGATTCCCGCCGTATTCACGTGCAGCTTTTCCGCAAGAAGTGTGAGAGCTACCAGCGGAACATCCCCGGTTAACACAACCCCCGCGGTAGTTATCACGAACGCGAGCCAGCGAGTAAGGCCGCCCTCGGCCCACAGGATGGCGCAGGCGGGAACCGCGAGCATCACCAGCTTCGCATCCCATGGACGATGATAGGTGACAAGCATGGTAAGGGGCACAACGGCTGCAAGTGCAAACCATGCTCGCTCGTGCGAGACGCGCGAGCGAATTGTTCGAACCGCGCCGAGCAACAGAAGCGCTCCGCAAACCAGATAGCTGGCTGGATTGTAGATGCGCGCATTGTCCTTAAAGACACTGATGGCTGCCTGCAAATCGATGACCATGGCGGCAGAATGGCCGGTGAGGGAATTGAGTCCCGGTTCATTGATACCGCCGCGCACCGAAATGGCCGAGAGATTGGAGTTCCAGTCGTGCATCCAACCCGGCGCAACGTACGAAAGCCATAGGAAGGCTGACACTCCGAGGACAGCGGTAACAAATAGGGTTTGCAGAGCACGCTTCCGGTAAGGCGCGCCCGCCAGCAGGAAAAAGAGCCATACCAACCCCGAGTCATGGGGCTTGATTGCCAGGCTTGCGGCAAGGCAAAGGATGCCGACCCATACAAACCGCTCCTTGACGAGACACCACACGGCTATAACGCAAAGGCTTACGACAATCCCGGCCGTATTACCTGCGCAAAAGATCGATTCGCAATTGACAAGCAGAATGCAAATCAGAAACAGGGAGACATCTGGGGCATATCTCGAACTTATATCCCACATTAAAAAGGCAGCTAGAGTGAAAGCCCCGGCGGTGAGCGCAACCCATAACAAGTGTGCCAGCCCCCAGGACAGCATCGCAAAGGGAGCTATAAAAATAAATGCTGTAGGCATATTTACATATAAAATGACGGCCTGGCGTGCTGCGACGGTCTCTGAAGGACGTTCCCCGCCGTCGGTCCGGTAAACCTGCTCCAACTCGCTCACGTTATATGGGTTGTGGCGCTCAAGCAGGCAGCGCGAGCCATAGTAAACTGCCCTGAAATCCACCCACCCATTCAGCGTTTGCCCAATCGAGAAACCCCAGGCAATGGCAATTCCGCTGGCCAGCAATATCCACACCAGAGCATTTCGCCGCGTCTTTGTCATGGTCAGGCTCTTTCTGGCTCGTATCGCAGATAAATCCACAGATAGAATATGCCCATCGCCAGCAAGGTGAGCTGCGTGGGGCGCATCAGCACAACTGTAAGTAATTGCCCGGGAAGTTCGGCCGCGGAAATGTGCAAGTTCCTGGTAAGAATTAGATGGATTGTCAAGGGAATATCCGCGGTGAACACAAGCCCCGCGGACGTTATCAACAGCGCAAGCCAACGGATCGGTTTGCCCTCGGCCCAGAGCATCGCGCAGGCCGGAACAGCGAGCAATAACAGCTTGGTATCTCCGATCCGGTGATAGGTCACGAGCATGGAAAGAGGCACAACGGCCGCCAGCGCCAACCACGCTCTCGTCTGCGAAAAGTGGACCCTTAAAGTGCGAACCACCCACATCAGCAGGAGCGCGCCGCATACCAGATAGCTGACCGAATTGTAGATGCGTGAATCGTTGCGGAAGACGGCGACGACGGATTGAAAATCGATCACGCTAGCCGGGCCGCCAGTATTGCGCCCAGTAGGGCCTGGGTCGTTGACTCCGCCGGGCGCCGAAGCGACCTGAAGATTGGAGTGTAGCTCTTGCGTCCAATGCGGCGCGATAGGCGTTACACACGCGATGGCCGCAAGACCAAGGACAGCGGCAATGAGGAGGGTTTGCAGCGCGCGCTTACGATAGACGCCGCCCGCCAGCAATAAGAAGAGCCAAACAAAACCCGCATCCTGAGGCTTCAAGACCAGACTGATCGCCAGACACAGAACGCCGGCCCAAACAAACCGGTCCCTGAGAAAGCACCAAAGACCCACGAGGCAAAGACTTATCGCGATCGCCGCGGGATTGCCTATCGGAAAGAAGGCTTCCGTATTGGCAAGAACAAAGCAGATCAGAACTCCGGAAATCACTGGCGCGTAGCTGGCTGCTAAATCCCACATCAGGAAAGCGGCAAAGATAAGGCTTGCTATGCCAAGAATCGTCCACAAGGTCTGCGCCGTCCACCACGGAAGCAATGCGAGAGGAACGACGAAGATGGATGTGGTCGGCAGGTACACATCCAACGTCAAATTCTGCAGAGGTCCTTCATTTGACTGCGGGAGTTTCTCTCCCTTTGCGAGATAAATACGCAGAGTATTACCGGGTTTGTAGGGGTCGGCGTGTTGAAGCAGGCATTGCGCGTGAAAATAGACTCCCTTGAAATCTACCATCAGGCCAGGTGAGCCCCGGAACATAGAAAAGCCCCATAAGGCGGAGAGCCCGCAGCACAACAACATCCAGGTTAGTGCAACCCGCCGCGCTTTTGTCATGGCTGGCTCCTCGCTGGCTCGCGCCGCAGATAAACCCAAAGGTAGAAGACAGACATAGCGAGCAGGATGAGCGGAACGGGCCGCGCAATGATAACGGAGAGCATTTGTGCGGACAGTCCATCTGTGGAGATGCGCAAGTTCTTGGTAAGGGCCAGGAAGATGATTAATGGGAGATCGGCAGTTGCCGCAATTCCCGCAGTCGTTACGAGCAGTGCAAGCCGGCCAATCCGACCGCCCTCGGCCCAGAGCATGGCGCATGCCGGAACAGCAAGCAGCAGAAGCTTGGCATCGCAGGGCCGATGATAGATCATGAGCACGGTGAGAGGTGCGATCGCTGCGAGCGCAAGCAAGGTTCCTCGCTTCGAAATGTGCGAGCGGAGAGTGCGAACCGCACCTGCCAGCAGCAGCGCTCCGCAAACTATATAGGTAATTGAGTTACATAGGAACGGATCGTTTCGGAAGACAGCTACAACCGATTGCAAATCGATAACCATGCTGACAGTCCGGCTGGTCGGCGCAGAGAGTCCTGGGTCGCTGGTCCCACCAGGGGCAGAAACCGCCAAAAGATTGGAGTGTAGCTCCTCGATCCAATGCGGCGAAATCGGCGTAACCCATACGATGGCCGCAAGACCCAGTACGGCGGTAATCAGGAGGGTTTGCAGCGCGCGTTTCCGATTGATTCCACCCGCCAGGAGGAAATAGAGCCAGACCAGACCCGCGTCATGGGGCTTGATGGCGAGGCTTATCGCAAGGCAAAGGACGCCGACTAAAACGAATCGATCTTTGAGAAAGCACCAGGCAGCCACGACGCAAAGACTTACGGCGACTCCTGCGGGATTTCCGGTTGCAAAGAGAACTTCGCTGTTGGCCAGGACAAGGCAGATCAAGCATGCGGAGACGACTGGTGCATATTTTGCCCCGAGACTCCAGATCAGATAACCGGCAACGACGAGGCTCACGGCAGTGAGGATCATCCACAAGACTTGAGCAGGTTCCAGTGAGAGCATTGCAAAAGGCGCGATGAATATGGATGTGGTTGGCAGGTACACATCCCTCATCAAAACTTGTCGAAGTCCGTCCGCGGACTGTGCGACCGATCCTTCCTCTGCCAGATAAGCCCGCAGAGGCTCGCCTGGGTTGTAGGGGTCTGAGTGCTGGAGCAGGCATTTTGCGTCGAAAAAGACTCCTTTGAAATCCAACATCAAGTCAGGCTTGGTACGCTCAAGGAAAAACCCCAGAGAGACGGAAAGCCCGCAGGACAACAGGAGGCAAGTCAGAGCAATCCACCGCGTCCTTGTCATCTTCAGGATCTCCTTCTGTCAGACGGTCAGAGACGGTGTGAAATCTCGGAGTAGTACTGGTGAGTTATCTTTCTTCCGTTTCCGTCGAAGCGCGGAATGTGAGCGATGCCCAATTTGTGGGCTACGAAGCTCGCCGTGGTGCTGAGGACGCCGAGCCCGTACTTCACGCTGCGCCTGAAGTTGATGGAGGACGCTTCCTGGAAGTATTTAGTCGGGCAGGAGATCTCACCGATGCGGAAGTTGAACATTACGGCCTGGGCAATCATCTGGTTGTCGAAGACAAAATCGTCGGAGTTCTCGAGCAGCGGAAGAGTTTCGAGCAAGTCCCTTGAGAAGGCCCGGAATCCGGTGTGGTACTCCGACAGCTTTACCCCAAGAAACAGATTCTGGATGGCCGTGAGGAAACGGTTGGCGACGTACTTATACAGCGGCATGCCGCCTTTCAGCGCTCCTGCTCCAAGAATCCGAGAACCCAGAACCATGTCATATACGCCGCTGGCCACCATGCCCGCCATAGCTGGGACGAGCGACGGCGTGTATTGGTAATCGGGATGCACCATCACCACGATGTCAGCGCCTGCAGCAAGGGCCTCGCGATAGCAGGTTTGCTGGTTGCGTCCGTAGCCGTAGTTGGCGTCGTGGACAAAAGTTTCTACGCCGAGACTGCGCGAGAGAGCCGCGGTCTTGTCCTTGCTGGAGTCATCCACAAGAATCTTGATATCAACCAGGTCGGACAGCGCCCGCACCGTCTGTTCCAAAGTTCTTTCCGCGTTGTACGCCGGCATGACTACCGCAATGCGCTTTCCGTTGATCATTCGCCTACCTGTTGAGTGCATTCAATATCCGGCTCGGTGCTTCTCACATACACCCACAAATAGAATATGCCCATCGCCAGCAGAATAAGCGGGGTGGGCCGCGTGAGCATGACCGTCAGCATCTGTCCGGATAACCCCTCAGTGGAAATGTGCAAAGCACTGGAGAGAATTGCAAGGATGGTCAACGGAATATCCGCGGTGAACACAATTCCAGCGGTGGTTACCAAGAGCGCAACCCAACGGATCGGCTTGCCTTCGGCCCAGAGCATAGCGCAAGCCGGGACCGCGAGCATCAGGAGCTTGGCATCGTAGGACCGATGGTATGTTACGACGATAGTGACAGGGACGATTGCCGCAAGCGCGAGCCATGCCCCCCGCTGCGAGAGACGCGATCGGAGAGTGCGAACCAAACCAACAAGCAGGAGCGCCACGCAAACCAGATAGGTAACCGAATTGTAGATACGCGGATTGCCGCTGAAGACATAAACGGCGGATTGCAGGTCGATGATCATGCTCGGGCCGCTTCCGGTATTGGCGGAGTTAGGCCCTGGGTAAGCTTGCCCGCCAGGCGCCGATTGAGCCAGAAAATTGGCGTGGAGTTCAGGAAGCCAGTTTGGCGCGATGTGCGAAATCCACAAAACGGCGGGCAGGCCAACTATGGCGATGACCAGCAGAGTTTGCAACGCGCGTTTCCGAAAGATTCCGCCAGCCAGCAGGAAATAGAGCCAGACCAAGCCTGCGTCATGGGGCTTTATGGCCAGGCTGACCGCAAGGCAAACGACGCCAGCCCAAACAAACCGTTCCTCCAGAAAGCACCAGACGGCCACCACGCAAAGGCCAACGACGATCCCAGCGGGATTGCCTGTTGCGAGCACGGCCTCGCAGTTGGCAAGAAGGAAGCAGATCAATGTGCAAGTGATTGCCGGTGCGTAATTGGCTCCGCGATTCCACACCAGAAGAGCGGCAAGGAGGAGGCTGGCGGCGGAGAGAATCATCCAGAGGAGGTGTGCAAGACCCCATGGCAGAATCGCCAGAGGCGCAATAAGAATAAAGGTCGTGGGCAGGTAAATATTCTGCGACAGAGCTTGTTGAAGTACGTGCGAAGGTAGCGGGCGGGCATTCTGTTCTGCGAGATAAGCACGCAGTGGCGCGCCGTCTTTATAGGGATCACTGTGTTGAATCACACATCGCGCGGCGTAAAAGGTCCCTTTGAAATCGATCATTCCATCAGGTGAGGCGCGCTCCAGAAGATAGCCCCATAAGACAGAGCCTCCACAGCACAGCAACAACCAAAGCAGGCCGATCCGTTGAGTCCTCTTCAGATTCATGCTGAACTTTACTCTCAGAGCTTTCGACCGCCAGAGGCTAGCGCGACGGCCAAGAGAAGGATAACGCACTGATACTACGCAACCAAAAAATCAAGGGAGAGAACGCGGCGGCAAGGGCATTGCCAAGCGTATCTCTCCCCGTAGCAACTAAGGCGGCCAATTGTGGCGCGTAGACCCCGTAATGGCAGGGTCTTGTTAATACTGGACCTATGCTCCGTGCCGATCTTGGTGGGCACGGTGCCGGTGCCGGTTGCCGGAGCCTTCATGCCGACTGTGCCGCCGAAGGCAATCGGAGGAACTATGAGAGCATATTCAACCAGATTATGACATTCTCCAGCATGATGAACCACTGTGAGGTTTCAGTCTCTGGCCGCATACGGCTATCTCATTCTGCGGTAAGGGAGTGTGATGATTGTCGGCAAGAGGCGCCATAACACTGATTCTGGCCCAAAAGACCTCTTCCACATAAACACTTGAGTTTGAGTCCTGACGCTGTACTGCCAGGGGTTAAATGGCCTGTCCGAAAGTAGTGCTGATGGTTGCGTACGCGTTGTTTACGCCTTGGGCCACTTGACCGATGCCGGCGACTGCACCAAGTGAGACAAGAGCAACGACCAATGCATACTCGACCAAATCCTGCCCCTCTTCGCGACCCATCGGATTCTGGAACTTCAAATACAGCTTGAGAAGCACATTTAACATTTGAGTGCCCTCCTTTTAAGAATCTTCCGAGCCGCGTGCGCATACTTCCTGACGCTTGATTGTCCTAATTTACAGCGAGGTGGCAAGAGTGGTGCTGATAGTTGTGAACGCGTTGTTGATGCCCTTTGCCAAAACGCCCATGCCGGCGACTGCACCGAGAGCGATGAGAGCGACAACCAAGGCATACTCGACCAGATCCTGGCCTTCTTCGCGGCTCATCAGGTCCTGGAACTTCACATACAGCTTGAGAAGCATAGTGTTCATTTTTGTTCTCTCCGTAAGTTGATTTTCCCAGCCTGTGGCGGGGACGACCCTTAACTAGCAAGCGTCATGCCATTTATAATACCAGAATATTTATCGTAATAAATCAACAACTTAAGTAAATGCTTCGGACCGGGATGTGCGGTGCAGTGTAAACAATTGTATACATGCCCAATCAGGCAGGTAGACCTTGTATACATGACTTCAAGGTGCAGCACGCGAAACTGTGCGGACATGCGCCGCGGCGCATTTGAAATGCCTGGGGCTCTCAGGGCACGCCGGGAGTTTTGCCATTTCGATGCACGGCATGGCGCCGTCCAACCGGCGCCAGGAGGTTCCTAAAAGGGGTACAGCGCAAGGATCTGATTCCGTGCGGGAAAGGCGCAAATGCCAGATGCAGAAGTAGAATAACCACCATGGCAAACTCCACGGAACTTTCCTCACCCCGGCCGAAGTTCGACATCGTAGATCTGTCGATTGCAGGCGTGATGGGGCTGATGTTTGCGTATACCGTTTTGTTCATTTGTGTTCTACCGTTGGTAGGGAAGCTGGCAGGCGGACGCGATTTCGTGGTCTATTGGGCGACCGGCCAGCAGCTTGTTCACCATGCCAACCCGTTCGATGCGGCGGCTATGCAACGGATTGAGCAGGGCGCGGGGCTTGACGCCAAGTTCAAAGTTGGATTCATGCGGAACCCGCCGTGGGCGATGGCGATTGCGTATCCTCTCGGGTTCATTGGCTTGCGGGCCGGAGCGTTATTGTGGTCCTTGATTCTGCTTGGGTGCCTGGCGGGCGCGGTCCTTATGCTCTGGCGGATGCACGGGCATCCTGATAATAATGTGCATTGGCTGGGATTTTCGTTTGCGCCAGCCCTGCTGTGCGTGTCGATGGGGCAGACTTCAATTTTCGCGCTGCTGGGGTATGTACTCTTTCTGCGTCTGCAT
>JBAPYY010000802.1:0-11039 GCA_049284975.1 Occallatibacter sp. | reverse complement strand
CGCCGATTGTGCTGAATTCGTTCAACCTTTGGAATTAGAACGCGAAATGCACTCCAATGGTTACGTTATTCGCATGGAAGTTCCGAGGTGCGGTCGCGCCGGCTGGCGATTCTGTGAGGCCGGTCGGAGCGGTTAGTGAGGTACAAGGAACAACCGTCGGCGGGGTTCCCGGTGTCGTTTGGCCTGTCGTCACCGCGTAGGCTGTAGTCGTGCTGCAGTACTGCGATCCGGAAGGACCGCCCTCGCCGTAGCCGTAGAAGTTGTACTCCGCCTTCAGGACCAACCCGGTATGGACCGTCCATGCCGCGTTGACAAAGGGAGTTTGATAGGTAGACACGAGCGATCCGTTGACATCGCGCGCATCGTTGAAGAACCGGGTGCCGTTCACTGAGTTGATGTGATAGCCAATGTTGGCGTGGAGCTTGTCAACAGGAGACAACGCGAGAGCCGCTGAAGCGGACTGCGTGGGAGCATCCATGAAGTCCCTGGCGAACCAATCCGAGAGCGCCGAGCCATTGACTTCCGTAAGGCCCGTAGCGCCTCTGCCCCATATGTTCGGGCATACGGTGCTGTTGGCATATTGCACCGCTCCGGGTAAGGTGGCCGTCGCGCCATTCAGGTAGCAGATGTTGGTGGCCGCATAGACGTCGCTATAAGCGTAGTTGAAATCGAAGCCGTAGTGCTCGTTCGGCGTCAGCGCTGCGCCCACACTGTAGACCCGGCTGTGATCGACATGCTGGAGCGGGCCTTCATATGGAGTTCCTGATGAGGCGGTTCCGTTTGGAGTTGGCGTTAGTGAAGGAGCAACAAATAACGCTACACCGGCCTGATTGTTGTTGGAGTTGTTGTGCCGTTCCAGGTCGTTGAAAGCGCCGGAGATCGTCGCCCAGGGCCTTGGCTTGTACATGGTATGAAGCCTGTAGTGCTTTGTCTGCCTCGGGCCGACCGGAGTGAATGCGTTGTCGTCGTAAAGAATCTCGACCGTGCCATTGATATCCCAATTGTTGAGGGGACGGAGGGCGGCATTCAAGATTCCGCCGTCTTCATTGATGGTCACGATTCCGTTTGTCGTCGCACCGGGAGCGAGAGGAACATTGCCTGGATTGCCACCCGGATCGGTGATGGTGAAGGTGGTACCGGAGCCGCTGGAGCTGAACGCGTTCTCTGCGATCACGTGGTTGCGATGGCGATAGGTGAGCGAGAGTGTGGCGCGAGACGTCGCATCCCAGGTTCCCGTGAGGTTATTGGTCAGGAACTTCTGGCCGAAGTAAGCCGGCGCAGGAACATTGAGCGGAGACGTTCCCTCTCCAGAGGAGCCTGTGGTGGCGACCGCTGTCGGGATCAACGCACCGAGGTAGTTGATGGTTTCGTAGCCATTGTTCCCGGCCACGACCGTTGTGGGAGTCGACAGAGTGGTATCGGCGGTGACGGTGGACGATCCGGGTTGATGGAGATTAGAGTAGTCAACCTGGTCGGAGAGACTGAAGGTCTTGGTTGCCTGCCAGACAATGCCGTAATCGCCAGCCATTACCTGGCGCCTGGCGGATGCGATGGCCGTAAAGGTATTCGAGCGAGCCGCCCCATCCAGGCCCTGGTAATTCTCGTAGTAGTTGGGGAGGTTCATGTTTCCGTCGGTGAAGCGGAAATCTCCGTTCATCGTGACGTTCTTGATGCTCGAGCTTTGGAACCGGAAAGTTGCCGTGGGGGTGAGAATGCGCGTGGGCTGCGAGCGCAGGTAGCTGGTAATGACATCGCATGCCGGATTGATGACGGGCAAGCCGCCGGCGGTTTGCGGAGCCGAGAGGATGGTGTAGTAGGCTGGGGTGGTCCCGGCGGCGGCGGTATATGCGGTCCCCATGCTGCCGGTATTGCAAGCGCCAATGCCAACCGCGACTTGGCTGTCCCAGTCTCCAATCGAAACTTTCGTCCCATCCGCTTCCTGGAAATTGTACTCGCTGGGAGCGATGGTGAAGTATGAGTTTTCCTTGTAGTGGTTGATCTCATATTCAAAGGTCAACTTGGTGCGCTCGATGGGCTTCCAATCGATTGCGCCCGTGAAGTCATCGGTGCTGTTCCGCTGAAACTCCTGAAGCAGGGAATCGTACTTGCCGACAGATTCACCGGGGCTCAGGCTCGGGCCCTGCATGATGCTCTGCGAATACCCCGCCCGGAAGGTCACCTTCGAGATCGGATAGAGGGTCAGGTTGGTGTCCGTCATGCGGCGCACCGAATTGAACATTACCGGCGACTGTTTCACCTGCGGCCACGCGAACGAGCCCGTAGGCGCATTGGAGGGTCCGATGGGAATCGACTGTCCGGTAGGGACATTCGGGTTGCCCAGAAGATCGTAATCGAAGTAATCGCGGTCGCGGCGGAAGGTTCCCGAGAACTCGTAAATCTTGCCCTTGTGGAAGTCCAGCTTGTTGAAGCTGAATGGATCGCCGCCGAACCCGGTGCCGATGGCATGAAGGGAATCGAACAGGGGGTGCTTGTTGCCCGTGAGCGCATGCATCTCAAAGCTCTCGCCAAGCACGCGCGGCCCGGACTGAATATTGACCAGCGTGTCGTACATGGCCTTGCTGCCCGTGACCCTGGACGTGTGCCCACCCAAGTCCGCGGTCCCATGGGCCGAATACCCATCGGGGATAGACATCTGTGAATCCGGCGTTGGAACTTGCGGGGGTGGACTTTGGGCAATCGCGATGCCCGCCATCAAAACGGCTACTCCAACGCCCCCAGCTATACGCTGGATCATTGCGGTTGCGGGCTGTTGATTGAACAGCCGGGAAAACCAGCCTGTGTTCCTCATATGAAGCCTCACTTGAAAAAAAGCATTGTCGCTTGCATCGGAAATCTTGAACTCGTGTACCAAAAGATCTCGAACTCGTGTGTCAGTCTGCTACCGGATCAGCGCCGCGCCCTCCGATGGCTCTGGAAGGCGTGGCCTGGCTCCATTACTTGAGAAACGCCTGATTGAGATTGGACCCATGGATAAAGGTGTGGCAGCTGATGCAAGGCAACAGCTCCGCCGATCCTGCGTTCATCCCATGAACCGTACCGGCCGCAACCGGGCTATGGCACTGGTTGCACAATACGTTGACGTTCGGCATATTCAACAGCCGGGGGTTCTGCGAACCGTGCGGCGTGTGGCAGGCCAGGCATCCCTCAGCCTTGACGGCGGCGTGTTCGTAAACGAAAGGACCGCGCACATCCGTGTGGCACTTGGTGCAGACCGCATTCTGATCGGCCGTGGACCTCACGTTGTTGTTCCCAAACGTGCCGTGAACGTCATGACAGTCGTTGCACTTGACCACGCCTTCCTCCACCGGATGGTGGAAGGGCATGCCGAATGCCGGCTTCACGTCGGTGTGGCACTGATAGCAGAGCGCGGGCTCTGATGCCTTCAGCAGGTACTCCGGGGTGGTGCTCTTGTGAACGTCGTGACAACTGATGCAGCTTACCCCCGCCTTGGCGTGAGGCGAACGATCAAAGTTGGGGTGTGTGCCGGCGTGGCAACCCAGGCAATTAGCGTTCACCTCTTTAGGCGAAGCCTTTGCAGGGTTGAAAATCTTGGTGATATCGCCGCCGCCTTCTACGTGTCCCTTGCCTGCGCCGTGACAGCTCTCACAAGTGACCCCGTTCTTGCCGTGTTCAAGGGCCAGCTTGGTGTGAGGATTGTTGGCGAACCCTTTCACCACTTCTTCGTGACAGGTCGCGCAGGTTTCGGTGCCCACATAATCCGCGGCCGCAGTGTCTTTGGTCTGCGCGGTAGCAGGCTTAGCGGCGGATGCCGGAGCCGCCAGCACGGGGACGCACAGCATACCCGCGCCCAGCAGTAACATTAAACCAACTCGCAACCCCGGCATCTTGCCCGGAGCCGCACTTATCGGCAATTGCGTAACAGGCCAATTTCTATGCATCGAATACCGCCTCATGTGCTCTCATAGCTACTTCTGCAAACAATTCTATCGGCGCCTTGCCGCTCAGGTTCAGCAGGCCCCCTCTCGGGACCGCCGCTCCGGCGGCAACCATTTCAGCCACTCTGTCGCGGAAGGTGCATTTTGTGCGGAGCATCACTCATAACCGAGAGATTAAGGTTTTCTCACAACGGCTCGCGGTGATGTTCATCACATCCGTCAAGGTGGAGTTCCCGGGGTTGAATCTCTTGGTCTTAGGTGATGCGAGGGGCCGGAGACATTCGAATCTCCGGGTGCGCCAACGTAGAGCCAACAGTTCGAGCAGTCGCAGAACGGTGCGCTGAAACCAGAAATGCCAGGTTGCAAGGGACTCTCCTCGCGTAAGGAGAACATGAATATGGCTTTGCTTCTGTCCAAAATTGGACACTGATCTCTGGGCGAGATGAACCCGCGCCAAGCCGTACTGCTTTATAGCTCTCGGCGGTAAGGGAATTCCGCTGATGGAGGCCGGCAATCTATCGGGCTCATGAAGGGAAAATTTCGTTGTTTTGACGGCTCGCTGCCGCGTGTAGATCACATTTTCCGTTGCCAGCCATAGACGTGAGGACCGTCACATCAATAGCGCGTCGGCTGCGGCAGACTCTGTATTAGAAGTGTCTCTTCCCCCAAGGAGGCCAGGGTAATTTTCACCTCGGAATTGGACCTCTCACAGCGTGGAGGGTTCGATTCAAGAGCCAGGCTGGAGAGATAGAACCGGCGGCAGGCGGGGCAAGACCATGGCACAGACAGAGATCTCGGCAACAGTACAAGGACGGCAGAAGCACATCGCGCGGCAGGTTCCGGTGGGTTGTGCAGCCTGCTCAAATCGCCGCCCCGGCTGGTTCTGCTCGCTGGGCAGCGCCGTGCTGGCGGATCTTGAACTTGCCACCAGCACCATCGCGCTACCGGCTCAGGCCGCGCTGTTCACTCAGGGCGAAGATGCGCGCTGTCTTTACCTGATCTGCGGCGGTTATCTCAAGCTCACTGCCGGACGCCTTCAAGATAAACAGATGATCGTCCGCGTGGCCGGGCCGGGCTCGATGCTGGGCTTGTACGCAGTTCTTTCACATGGCGTCTACGAAGTTTCAGCTGAGTCGCTGACCGCCGCGCAACTGCGCCCGGTGGAGCGCGACCGGTTCCTCGTCTTTCTGCGCACTCACAAAGAGGCGCAGATGCGTGCGGTTCAATGCATCTGTCAGGAGTACCGCTTTGCCCTGCAGGACGCCTGCCGCATAGCCCTGGCTGAGACAGTGGCCGCCCGCCTGGGGCGTTTGCTGCTTGAGCTGGCCCACCAGATTGGCGAGCACCTGGATGGCGGCGGATTCCGCTTCCCGCTGCTACTGACTCACGAAGAGATGGCCTCCATGGCCTGCACTACCCGCGAAACCGTCACTCGCACCTTGGGCCAGTTCCGCAAGGAGGGCTGGATCTCCATCGAGGACTCCCTGGTCACCCTTCACGAGCCGGAGCGTCTGCAAACACTCTGCTAAGGTTTATCGCTGTTTTGGTGCTCCCGAAGTCCTTTAGGCCGAGTCCAAGAGCTATTATCGGTAGATAGGGCATAGGGAACAGGGAACAGGTCTCCTCCCCCGAAGGCGGCCGGACTCACGGCAACTGACCCCTGATCTCTCACAACTGTTTGGCTGGAGTTCATGGTGCTTATGACCCGTCGCGTTGCTGGTTTGTCTGTCTTCTTGCTTTCATGCTGCTTTGTTGTAGCCCAGAATCCGGCTTCGGCGCCGGCTGCAGCCCAATCAGCCGCAACCTCGGCCGAAAGCCCGCAGATTCGCGAGTTCCAGAAGATTGAGGACTCTTGGTCCACCGCCATCAACATGCGCGATCAGTATGGACTGGAACTGGTGCTCTCTCCCTTATTCGTGGATGTCTCGGCAGGCGGCGACATCACCACGCGCAATCAGCAACTGGCCCAGCTGATTACCCTCGAGGACAAAACCCTCCATCTCGATCAGAAGGTGGTTGCGGTGCGCACGCTGGGAGATATTGCTGTGGCTAACGGCACTTATGTGTTGCATCACAAGGCCGGGTCAGGCGAGGTGGACGAAAAGGGCGTTTTCACGCACGTATTCGAAAAGACCCATGGCGGCTGGGTGTGCATCAACTCACAGCGCACGAAGCTCCCTGTGGAAACCGGCGCAAAGCACAAGAAACCTTCCAGCGAAGAGCCTTTCCATATTCCGTTTATAGGCAAGGGTGACAAGGGCAGTCAGTAGCAATCGCGCTAAGCGCCCTTCGCTATGGCATCGTCTTGTTTTCCTGCAAGACGCCGCGCTCCTTGCAGGCGAATCGATACATGCACCAGGCTCAGCGCGGCCGGCGTAACGCCGGAGATGCGACTGGCCTGGCCGATGGTTCCGGGACGCACCCGCTCAAGCTTTTCGCGCATCTCCCGCGAGAGCCCACTGATGACGCCGTACTCAAGCCACTCGGGAATCGCCACTGCCTCTGCGGCCTTCAGCTTGGCAATGGATTTCTTCTGCTGCTCGAGATAACCGGCAAACTTGATCTCGGTCTCCACGGCGCGCGCCTCATTGCGCAAGTTGGCCGTCCCGGCCTTCGCGCTCCCGTCAGGATTCCTGCCGACCAGCGCGGCCATCTCTTTGAGAAGCGGCTCGGCTTCAAGGTCTTCGCGCAATGCGCCCAGCACCGGCTCGATTGTGACCTCAGGCCGCTTGAGCACTTGCGCCCAAGTCAAGCCGGCGGTCGCGGTCAGCTCGCCCAGACCTGCGGCGGACAACTTTTCGGAATCAACCTTGCGCGTGGTGAGCAGCTTTTCAAGCGCCATCATTCTTGCTTGTTTCTGCTCGTATTCAGCCCAGGCCGCGTCATCAATCAGCCCCAGCCCGCGCCCGTAGGGGGTCAGACGCCGGTCGGCGTTGTCGATGCGCAAGTGCAGGCGGAATTCGGCGCGCGAGGTGAACATCCGGTAAGGTTCGTTGATCCCTTTGGAAATCAGGTCGTCAATCAAAACGCCGATGTAGCCCTCGCTCCGATCCATATTGAAAGGCGGCTCGCCCTTGAGCCAGAGCGCGGCGTTGATACCGGCCATGATGCCCTGGCCTGCAGCCTCTTCGTAACCGCTGGTACCGTTGATCTGCCCGGCAAGGTAGAGGCCCTCGATGCTCTTGACGCGCAGCGAGCGGTCAAGCTCGGTGGCGTCCACGCTGTCGTACTCGATGGCATAACCTGGACGCAACATCTCGGCCTGCTCAAGCCCCGGAATGGAGCGGACAATCTCCCACTGCACCGCCATGGGCAGCGAAGTGGACATGCCGTTGACGTAGACCTCGTGAGTGTTGAGCCCCTCCGGCTCCAGAAAGAACTGGTGCTGCGTCTTGTCAGGAAACTTGACGATCTTGTCTTCAATGGATGGACAATAGCGCGGCCCGATGCCCGCGATTTGCCCGGAATACATCGCCGAGCGATGCACATTTTCACGAATTAGGCGGAGAGTTTCCGGCGTGGTGAAGGCGATGTGACAGCTGATCTGCGGCTGCACGATTCTCTTGGTTCTGAAGCTGAAGGGCGTCGGGTCCTCGTCGCCCGCCTGCTCCTCGAAGGCTTCCCAGCGAATGGTGCGTCCGTCCAGCCGCGGCGGCGTCCCGGTTTTGAGCCGGCAGGTCCGCAATCCCAGCGCGCGCAACGCCTCGCCCAGCAGAACAGAGGCTGGTTCTCCGCTGCGCCCAGCCGGATAACTCTCTTCGCCGCAGTGGATTAGCCCGTTCAGAAACGTACCGGTGGTGATGATGGTGGCCCCGGCCAACAGTTGACGGCCATCGCGCAATTTGAGACCCAGAACCTTTCGATGCTGCCCGGCTGTCCCTATGTCCCGAGTCCCTGGTCCCTCATCAACAATCAGCCCCACGACCTCAGCCTGCCGAATATGCAGCCCCGGCTGGTTCTCGAGCACTTCGCGCATCTTCACGCGGTAGAGTTGCTTGTCGCATTGCGCTCTGGGACTCCACACGGCCGGGCCTCGAGATGAGTTGAGCAGCCGGAACTGAATTCCCACCGCGTCAGCCACTTCGCCCATTACGCCGCCCAGCGCGTCCACCTCGCGTACCAGATGTCCTTTGGCCACTCCGCCGACAGCCGGATTGCAGCTCATTTGGGCTATCAGGTCCATATTCATGGTGATGAGAGCGGTCTTCATGCCCATGCGCGCAGCCGCCATACCCGCCTCGCAGCCGGCGTGTCCCGCGCCAATTACCACCACGTCGTATTTTTCCGAAAAGGCCATTGAACTCCGTAAAAGCGCCGATATGTTTATTCTACGGATTCCTCAGTTTATGCGTCAGCACGCCGCGTCGGGCTCGACTATAATTGGGCGACTCCCAAAATAGAGAGAAGGGCAAGGGTTATAGGGCCATGAATACCTGTTCTTGTGGAACTTTGATTGATGCCAGGTACATACAGTGTCCGCGATGCGAGGCTGTTCGGGTTCTCGGAGTGGGGACTGATGCGACGGAAGACGAAATCAGAAGCGCCCATCGCCTGCTAGCCAAGGCCTGGGACCCGGATAACTTCAAAGACGACCAGAAGCTGAAAGAGGCCGCCGAGGAAAAGCTGAAGAATGTCACTACCGCATTCTATTTTCTGACTTCGACTTCTACCGAACGATACCATGCGGAACGGCCATGTTACGTGGCGCACTGCAAGGTCTCTGAGGGAAAACCAGCAGAAGTGGAATCCGCTGCAGGCGCGGCCTCAGCGAACAATCCAGCGCCAACCCTGAATCCAGGTGCGTTTTCTCTTCTGCCGTCCGGAGATGGCATGAAGATGTTTGTCAAGCTATTGCCAAAGCCGAAAACACTCCTCAAAATTGCGGCTCTCATCCTCGTTCTCTTCATCGGCATATCAATCTGGGCAGGTCTAAAATCTCTTGACCCTGGAGCGGCGCAGGCAGCGAACGTCAAAGGCGCCAATTTGCGCGGCGGGGCGAACGCGCCCGACGAATCCTTGCTGGACATGATCAAGAAGGATTTGCAGAGCTTGGATCCGCGAGAGTCGGAACAGGCAGCAGACCCGCAAACAGAGCAGCCCGCGCCCAAAAATGTGGCTCGCGTGCAAACGAGCAAGATTCACACCACAACCCAAAGCGCTCAGCCCGCAGCAAACACAATCAGTTCGTATATTACCGTTGGTTCCACCAGAGACGAAGTGCTGGCTCAGCAAGGAGCTCCGACAGCAGCATCGGAAGATAAGCTGGTTTACGGCAAATCGGAGTTCTATTTCAGAAACGGCGGCGTCGTCGGGTGGCGAATCGATCCTGTCTCTTCCACGATTCGCGTAAAGTTATGGCCGCAATACACCATTAATCCGAGCCCGGAGTATTTTACGATTGGCTCATCCAGAGATATAGTTTTGGCTGTTCAGGGAACTCCCACAACTTTTACTGAAGACAAGTGCGAATACGGCGGCTCTGAAGTAGATTTTCGCGATAACAAGGTCGTTGGTTGGAAAAACGACCCGGCGTCGATTCCGCTCAAGGCAAGATAGACGGTGGTCGCTCCCGGCCTGTTTCTATACTGAGAACATGGTGAAATCCCCGGTTTGCGGATGGACGCTGGAAGAAGCCGCGCGCGGGCGCGGGGCGCTGCGCATTGCCGGACTGGACGAAGTGGGCCGCGGACCGCTCTTCGGGCCGGTGGTCGCTGCCGCAGTGATTCTGGCCTCCAGCTTTCCGTTTGACGGCCTGACCGATTCGAAAAAACTCTCCGAGAAAAACCGCAATAGGCTCGACTTGGACATTCGCGCCAACGCTATCGCTTTCGCGATTGCCGAGGTGGACGCGGAAACGATCGATCGCATCAACATTCGTCAGGCGTCTCTGCTTGCGATGCGGCGCGCCGTCGAGCAACTGGCGCTCAGCCCGGATTTTCTGCTCATCGACGGTCGCGACACCATCGACTGGGAGTGCACGCAGAAGGCCGTTATTCGAGGCGACGCGATAAGTTTTTCGATTGCCGCGGCCAGCGTTCTGGCGAAGGTTCACCGCGACCGGTTGCTGGTGAAGTTGGATGGCGAGTTTCCCGGCTACGGTCTGGCGCAGCACAAAGGATATCCCTGCCCCGCGCACTTAGCTGCCCTCAAACGTCTGGGGCCGACGCCTCTGCATCGGAAAACCTATCACCCGGTGGCGCAGGCCGCGCTGCAATTTGAATAAGGGTTCGCTATTGGGCTATGGCCGCGCGCGCTTTGCGCCGTTGCAGCAAGGTTTGGATGGGCCGCGCAATCAGCAGAGCAGCCAAAATCACCGTGAGAGTCAAAGGCGTCAGCACGCCAATCTTCACCTGCCACCAGTAGTGAATCACTCCGCAAACAGCGGCTGCATAAACCAGCTTGTGCAGCCGGTTCCAGCGCTTGCCGCCCAGCTTGCGGATCGCCCAGTTCGTCGAGGTCGCGGCCAGCGGAAGCAGCAGCAGCCACGCGGTGACTCCGGCGGTGATGTAGCGGCGCTTGGCGATGTCGGCAACCATTGTGTTCACATCAAAGCCGGCGTAGAGCGCGATGTAAGTCAGCAGATGGAGCGTGGCGTAAAAGAAGGCGAAAAGGCCAAGCAAACGGCGAAACTTGATGAGCCAGCCGAGGCGCGGCGAAATGCGGCGCACGGGCGTGATGGCCAGCGAGATGATGAGCAGGCGCAGGGTGGCCAAGCCGGTGGCAAAGGTGATAGTCGCCGTGGGATCCGCACCGAGGTTGTTATTGACTGCGCCCCAGACGAGCACGCCGAGCGGCCAAAGGCAGGCCAGCCAGACGAGAGTTTTGAGTACAAGAAGCGTCGTTCTTTTCATAGTGTGTGGTCGTGCGTTGTTAGCGGTGTAAGCGTTGTTAGCGGGGTTAGCGTTGTCAGCACATTACTAGCTCCGCAAACACGCGCGCAGCGCGGCTAACTTCGCTAACTCCGCTTTAGAAGTTCCTGCGCAGATTCATCCCGTTATACATCGAGGCTACCTGGTCGCCATAGCCGTTGAACATCAGCGTGGCGCGGCGTTGCGCATAGAAGGGCAAGCCGATGCGGCGTTCGGTTTTCTGGCTCCAGCGCGGATGGTCCACATTGGGATT
>JBAPYY010000801.1:0-6127 GCA_049284975.1 Occallatibacter sp. | reverse complement strand
GATGAGAACGTAGAGCATGGACATCTTCACATCGTAGGACTCGATCTTTTTGCCCAGGTACTCTGGAGTGCGGCCCACCATGAGTCCGGCGACAAAGACCGCAATCACCACCATGATAAGGATGCCGTACAAACCTGAACCGACTCCGCCGAAGACGACCTCGCCCATCATGATATTGATGAGCACCACCATGCCGCCCAGCGGGGTAAAGCTGTCGTGCACGCCGTTGACGGCGCCGCAACTCGCGTCCGTGGTGATGGTGGCGAACAGGGCGCTTTCGGCAATGCCGTTGCGCACCTCCTTGCCCTCCATGTTGCCTCCGGGCGCGGTCATGGTGCGGGTTTGCTGCGCGCCGTGAATCAGCGGATGAGGCTGTGACTCGGCCCAGTAGACACCAGTGAATCCCGCCGCGAAGAGCACAAACATGGCGGCCAGCACGGCCCAGCCGTGGCCCGGAGAGCCGGTCATGCGGCCCAGCGTGTAAGTGAGTCCGGCGGGAATAATGAAGATGGATAGAATCTGGAGAAAGTTCGAGAAGGGCGTGGGATTCTCGAAAGGATGGGCGCTGTTGGCGTTGAAGAAACCGCCGCCGTTGGTGCCCAGCATCTTGATGGCCTCCTGTGAGGCCACCGGCCCTTGGCCTATGGTCTGCGTCTGCCCTTCAAGCGTCTGAGCCGCAGTATAAGCGTGCAGATTCTGCGGAACGCCCTGACCAATTAATAGCAGCGCATAAATGAAGGAGCCGGGCAGCAGCACGTAGAGCAAGCTGCGTGTCATGTCTACCCAGAAGTTGCCGATGGTGGCCGAGCTGGTCCGCTTGATGCCGCGTACCAGAGCCACGGCAACCACGATGCCCGCCGCAGCCGACCAGAAGTTGTGCGTCGCAAGGCCGGCCATCTCGGTCAGATAGCTCATGGTGGTTTCGGGCGTATAGAACTGCCAGTTGGTATTGGTTGCGAAGCTGGCGGCCGTGTTCCACGCCAGATCGGGACTGACGGCAGCCAGATGCTGCGGGTTCCACGGCAGCAGAGCTTGCAGTCGTTCAATGCCGTAGGTCAGTAGCACGCCTACGGCCGTGAAGCCGAGCATGGCAAAGGCGTACTCGCGCCAGTTCATCTCCTGGTCGGCGTGGATGCCGCACAGCTTGTAGATGAGCCGCTCGACGGGACGTAGCACCGGATCCAGCCAGGTGCGCTCGCCTTCCATTACGCGGGCAAGATAAATGCCAACGGGACGAACGCTTGCCAGCAGGATCGCGGAGAACAGGCCAAATTGCAACCAGCCATTGACTGACATTTAGAATTTCTCCGGGAAAAGCAGGGTGAGGACCAGATAGCCAAGCAAGAGAACCGAGAGGACAAGGGCAGCGATTGTGGTGATGTCGATCTGCATGGGTTACCTCAGCTTCTGGCAAGCCTTGACGTAAAGAAACGCCACGGCGAAGAAAACTACGGTGAACAGCAGCATTACTAAATCTTGCATTGCGGGTCTCCCGAGTTGCAGGTTCGAGTTCCGTGAGCATTGTGCCGGTGACGCCTGTTGCGGAAGCGTGGGCCGATATTCAATCCCGTCCAGCGCAACCACCGCGAGCCAGCTTCCATGCACAAGAATCATCTTGGCTTAAGCCTGCTATTAGTATCGAAAAGGTTTCATAAATAAAGCGTAAGGAAAGCAGAGATTTGCCGGGGAATAGGCTTTCGCTCCTACAGTTTTTTTCGGAGGAAGTGGAAAAAGCCATGCCCGATTATCGCGGCTACCATGGCGATGCAAAAATTCGTGAAGGTAAAAATGTCGCGTAAAGCGAAGGCCAGGGTCTTTCCTTGTCCATTAACCCACGTGTATTCGCCCATCAACAAATTGGAATAAAAGAGGAAGACGATAAACGCAACCTCAATCATGGCGCGCCTGATCCGGGCGAGCAGCCGACGATCCTCTGGGTCCGGATGGCGCATGAATCGATAATATCAGCAGTCGCACAGCGCTTTTCCGCTTCACTCTTCGTTGCCGGTCCATCCTTCGGGAACGAAGCGGTAACCCACCCATGGCTCCGTCTGGATGTACTGCTTGCCCGTTTCGGCTTCGAGCTTTTTGCGCACCTGGCCCACAAAAACGCGCAAGTACTCCGGCTGATGAGCCGATTGCGCTCCCCAAACCGCGGTAAGCAGCACGCGATGCGTCATCACCTTGCCCGAGTGGCGCGCCAGATGAAACAGCAGGTCAAACTCTTTAGGGGTAAGGTGAATGGGCTTGCCCTGCACGGTAATCGCGTGGGCCGAGGCATCCACCACAAAATCTCCAGCTTCAATGGCGGCCGTCGTCCGTTCGGGGGCGCGGCGCAGATGAGCGCGCACGCGAGCCAGCAGCTCCTGAATCCCGAATGGCTTGGTCACGTAGTCGTCGGCCCCGGCATCAAGAGCCTCCACTTTGGAGCGTTCGTGGTCGCGAACCGAGAGCACCAGTATCGGAATCGCTGACTGCGCGCGGATGGCTCGGCAGACTTCCACGCCGCTCAAGCCGGGCATCATCAGGTCGGTCACCACCAAATCCGGCCTCCAATCCTTGAAGGTCAGAAGTCCCTCTTCCGGTTCGTTTGCGGTGCGCACGTCAAAACCCTGTGCAGATAGCGCGGCGCGCAGCACCCGAGTTATCTGAGGCTCATCGTCAATAACTAGAATTCTGCCGGGCATAACTTTCTTCTTTCAAACGAAGATTACATCATCCGGGCGGGGGTATCATTCCTGTGGAGATGCGAATGAATCCGCGCAGTCATCTGCAACACGCCGCCCGGTGGTCAGCCGCCACCGCCGCCGCGGCGCTGGCAACGGCGCTGTTGGTATTGTCTGGCGTCAACTCTACCACCGCCGGCCTGGTATTTCTCACGCTGGTGGTATTGTTTGCGGCTTGGGCGGGAATCTGGCTCGCGTTATATGTCGCTCTCCTTTGCGCGGTTTCCTTCGACTATTACTTTCTGCCGCCGGTTCGCACTTTTCGGCTGGAGGGTGTGGAGGCGTGGTTGGCCATGATCTCATTCATGCTCAGTTGCGCTGTGGTGGGCCGCGTGGCCGAGCGGGCACGCCGCCAGGCTCACAAGGCCGAGCAGCGCCGCGAAGACGTCGAGCGGCTCTATACGCTTAGTCAAGAGATGATGTTGCAGGAGGATGCCGCTGGGCTCATCCGCGATCTGCCCCGCATCATCGAGCGAATCTTTCCGCTGGATGGGGTGGTCCTTTACATCTGTGACAAGGACCAACTCTATTCTTCCACTTCCGATCTGCCAATGAGCATCCAAGCCAGCCTGAAGGCGATGACGGAAGGCCACAATTCGGAGCAGATCATTCCGGGCGGATTCATGGCGATGACCTTGATGCTGGGACTGCGGCCCGTCGGGGCGCTGGCTTTGCGCCCGGCCGTGCTTTCACACGAAGTGGCTACGGCGGTCAGCGCGCAGGTGGCCATCGCGCTCACCCGCGCCATGGCCATTGAGGCCTCCACGCGCATGGAGGCTTCGCGAGAGGGCGAGCGCCTGCGCACCGCACTCATCGATTCGCTCACTCACGAGCTCCGCACTCCGCTCACCTCGATTCGCGCCGCCGCCACTACGTTGATCGAGAGCGAAGGCCTCGACGATGAAAGCCGTCTCGACCTGGCCACCATTGTCGATGAGGAGGCTTCGCGCCTCGATGCCCTGATCGGGGAAGCTGTCGAGATGGCCGAGATCGATGCTCAGGTGGTCAAAGTCCACCCCGTGGCGCAACGTCCGCGCACCTTTCTCGACCAGGCCGTGGCGGAGTCGCATGCTGCTCTGGCCCCACACCGCGTCATCATCGACGCCGAGAAACCGGATAAGCCCGCCTGGTTCGACGCCCATCTGCTGGGCCGCGTCCTTCGCCATTTGCTCGAAAATGCTGCCCGCTATTCGCCTCCCGGCAGCCGCATCACTCTGCGCAGCCGCCGCACGGATGGGCGCCTCGAGTTTTTTGTAGAGGACAACGGCCCCGGCATCGACTCGGTCGATCTGCCGCTCATCTTTGAAAAGTTTTACCGGGGCAGGGAAGGCACTGCCAGTCGCAAGGGCTCGGGCATGGGCCTGGCCATCGTGCGCGCCCTTCTCATTGCGCACGGCGGTGCTATCGAGGCCTCCAGCACGCGCAAGGAAGGCACCACCTTCCGATTCTGGGTGCCGCTGGTAGAAGAGCCTCCTTCTGAACTGGCTGCGCTACACAATGGCAACATCCAGGTCTTGGAAAAAGAGTCTTAAGGCGTGTTTCCTAAACTTGACTTGTATCGGCCACGACTCTAAAGGCTCCTGTAGAAGATGCCTGCTCGCCGCAGCTCGGCTGCCAAAGGCGGCACGCATCCGCTACAAAAAAGTTACGAATTCGCACACCCGCATCCGTGCTACCATTTCGGCAATTGGCCTCACGCGAGCCCAAGGCCGGAGGTTGAGATGAATCGTTACTCCAGACGTGATTTTCTAAAGACAAGCATCGCTGCCGGAACGCTTGCGAGTGTTGGAGTTCTGCCCCTTGAAGCGGCGGGGCGCACCGCTACGGGCAAGGTTATCCTTGGCAAATCTGGTATTCAGGTGACAAGACTGGCCTTTGGTACCGGCAGTAGAAACGGCTACGTGCAGGCTGCGTTGGGCCAGCGAGAATTCTCAAATCTGATCCACTATGCTTACGATCGCGGCATTCGCTTTTTCGAAACGGCGGAAGCTTATGCGACACCGGCCATGCTGGGTGAGGCGCTCAAGCCTTTTCCGCGCGACAGCTACGTATTGATGAGCAAAGTCACGACCGACCCCGGCGTCAACCCGCTTCAGCGCTTTGATGAGATGCGCCGCGTCTCAAACACCGAATACTTCGACATTATGTTGTTGCATTGGCAGCATACGGGCGACTGGGTGGCCAAAACCGCGTCCTGGCAGGAAGGCATGCTTGAAGCGCAGGCGAAAAAGATGATCTTGTCGCACGGGGCGTCAGTGCACGGCCTCCCTGCGCTGCGTCAGGTTCCGGGAAACAAATTCCTTCAAATCGCGATGATTCGCATGAACCATAACGGCACCAGCATGGACACTTTGGTGGCGGATGACGGCAATCGCGGCAACGTGGCTGAAGTTGTAGAACATGTGAAGCAGGTGAAGAAGGAAGGCATGGGTGTGGTGAGCATGAAGCTGTGCGGCGACGGCACGTTTATTCACCATGAAGATCGGGTTGCGGCCATGCGCTTCGCCATGCAGAACGCAGGCGTCGACTGCGTCACGGTGGGGTTCAAGAACAACCAGGAAGTGGACGAAGCCATCGACAACCTGAATCTGGCGCTTTCCTAGTCATGATGGATTAATGCTTGCGGGATGGTAATTGGAAAGGTAACTACCGGTTAGCCGCTGATTCAGGAGTAATTCCAGAACCTCGACGCCAGTCTCTTCCCCAAGCGACGACCGGAAAGGGCGTCTGACGCTTAGTTCAAACGGGGAACTGACCTTAATGCGAGTCTCCGACCTTTTCAGGTTCCTGTTGGGCAGCGGCAAATTCGGACTCGAAGGAACTGGGCTTGGATTGCTCCTTGCCGTCCTCTTCATCCGCCGGCATAAGCTCACCGGCAGCTTTGTGAAGACGTCTTTGGCACGTCTCCCACTCCTGCTGAGTGCATTGCCCCTTACGGCAGTCGAATGCGCAGAGCTCGCTACCTTCAGGAGCGTCTTGGACGATCTGGTCCGCGACCCAGCGCCAGAGCCGCGTCAGATAGTTGTTACCTTGTGGCATACTTGCACCTGATGTCTCCGTCAGTATACTTGGAATTTCTTTTGCGGGGGCGGGTTTGACTGAATCGTACTGTTCCTGAATGGAATGGCACGACCGGAGTTGCGTTTTCAGTTGAGAACCCCGGTCATTCCATGCCGTCCTGGACTCGGCTGAGCAATCGCGATCGCCCTTCGTCGTTCCCCCGGATACCCTCCACAACCAGAACTTGTGATCGGAAAGACTTGAATTTCACTTCGACGACTCTGCGTACAGCCACAGGGTTTTGAGGCGTTTAAGGGTTCCGGTTGCATCGTCGGCAAACCGGAAGTGACCATTTATTTAGCTCGGTGAGACCGGCAATCCCGCCCCCGGCTTCCCGGCTC
>JBAPYY010000800.1:0-1764 GCA_049284975.1 Occallatibacter sp. | reverse complement strand
GTCATGAGAAAAGACGCGGAACAGGATCGCGCAATGGCACTAAGCGGCGTGAAAATACACTACTATCAATCCATGTTCTGTATCCGCAGCCGGCGATTCCTGGTCTTCGCTGCCGTGATTCCGATTGCATTTATGCTTTCGCTAGTTGGCACCGCGCAGGCTGTCAGTTCAAAGATCCAGGATCAGGTTCAGGAACACTTTAGCGCTGCTCAGCAGGCACAGCAGCAGGACCGGCTTGATGACGCGGCCGGTGAATACCTGGCTGTTTTGAGGCTTGCGCCCGGATTGCCCGAGGCATACGTGAATCTTGGGCTGGTCTATTACGCCCAGTCAAAATTCGACGATTCGGCGCGGGCGCTGTCGACAGCCGGGAAGCTGAGGCCCGGCATGCGCGGCGTTAGCCTCTGGCTGGGGATCGATGAGGTTCGGCTGAACCATCCTGCACAGGCAGTGCCGCTCTTACGCGAGGCGGTCCGGCAGGACCCACAGGACAAACAGGCCGAGAGCTGGTTGGGAACAGCGCTCTGGAACGCCGGACAAATCGATGCGGCTTTGCTTCAATTGCGAAAAGCCGCGGCGCAGTTTCCAGATGATCCTGATTTGCTCTTCTCCCTCGGCGAAGCATACGGCAAGGCAGCCAAGCAGCAGTCCGAGCAGCTACTGGAAGACTCCGCTGGAACAGCCATCTCGGATCGAATCTACGCGAGCACGTATGCCGCGGACCACGATTGGGCCAAGGCCGAGGGCCATCTGCGCCGCGCAATTCTACGCGATCCGAACTCGGTCGATGCGCACCTCGATCTTGCTGAGGTCTTTCTCAATCAAGCTCAACTGCCGGCTGCGCTAGAGCAGCTTGAGCAGGCGGGTGCGCTGTCTCCAAAGTCGGCAACCGTGTTGGCAAAAAGCGGCGAGTTGCTGATTCTCTCCGGGCAACTTCCAGAAGGACTTTCCCGTGTTGAGCTGGCTATCAAAACTGACGAAAGCGAAACTCTCGACGCACTGGAGCTTCCAGTGGAAGGCCGCATCTCTGCCAACGAAGTGAGCGCCGGCCTTCTCGCGCTCTGTGCCGCAGCAGAGGAGAAGCTGGAGGCGATGCAACCATCAAGCGTCGCAAGAGATGTTGCACTGGCGGGCTTATGTGCTCTGTCGGGTGATGATGCCGCTGCGGCCCGAGCCTACCAGCGGCTTGCCGCTGCTCCGCACATCGCGAAACCGACTCAGAGTGCTTTCGCACGGGCGATGGATGCAATACATCAGCACCGCTATGAAACGGCCGAGGCAGCTCTTCTTCGCTGGTTGGCAGTTCACCCCGGCGATCCTTCCGCGCGTTATGAGTTGGTCTTGGTGCGTCGTCAACTCGCTATGGCGCAGATTGCCCGTTTGCTTGCAGTCGCGCCGGATTCCTACCATGTTCATCAGTTGCTGGGCCAGTATTATGTTGACCGCGAGGAGGACGAGAAGGCTCTGGCCGAGTATCTTGCCGTGGCCGCGGCCCGTCCAAATCTTCCCGACGTGCACTTTTGGCTCGGTCATCTCTACTGGAAACATGGCGATGCAGATCATGCATTTGCCGAATTGACGCGGCAATTGGAGATCGATCCGGGACATCCCGAGGCCAATGGGGAGTTGGGCGCCGTTGTTGTTGCGAAAGATCGCACTGAAGAGGCAATTCCGCATCTCGAGCTGGCCATCCGCAGCAAGCCCGATCTCTGGCCTGCATACCAGCAACTGGGCCAGGCCTACGCAACGGAGAAGAACTATGCC
>JBAPYY010000799.1:0-3930 GCA_049284975.1 Occallatibacter sp. | reverse complement strand
GAAGCGCTTGAGTTCCAGTTTCGGCAATCGCCGCCAAATACGCAAATTTTGCCGGCACTAGATCGGTGCGAATTCGAGAAAAATGGACAAGATTGCAGGCTTGACTGAAATTCTGAAGCTGGAACCGAAGAACAGCTTTGCCCGTTATGGGCTGGCCATGGAACTGGCGGGTCGCGGTGCGACAACTGAAGCGCTTACCGAGTTTGACACCTTGCTGGTCAATGACCCTAATTACACTTCGGGCTATTTCATGGCCGCGCAGACGCTGGCCTCGGCAGGCCGGACTCAGGAAGCGGGGGAACGCCTGAAGGCCGGCATCGAATGCGCCGTGCGCGGCGGCAACTCCCATGCCGTCAGCGAGATGCAGGCAATGCTCGACGAGCTTGAGAAATAGATTTCCACAGGTGTCTATCCTCTAAGTATTGCGTTTCCACACCATACGGACACTTTCTGAAAGTAAATGTAATCCTTTTGTATCGCAGCGGAGTCTACACAAACGATATGGCAAAATATTCGGTTGTCGTCCCATTTCATAACGAAGAAGAAAATGTGACCGTTTTGTACGCGCGCCTGAAGCAGGTGATGGAGCAGGTGGGCGATAGTTACGAGCTGGTGTTGGTTGACGATGGATCCAGCGATCGCACCTACAAGCTGATGGGAGAGATTGCCGCAGTGGACAGCCGTGTGCTGCTGATCAAACTGCGCCGCAACTTTGGGCAGACCTCGGCGCTGGCCGCGGGCTTCGACCACGCTTCGGGTGAGTTCATCCTGGCCATGGACGGCGATCTACAGCATGATCCAAGCGAGATCCCCGACTTCCTGGAAAAGCTCGAAGAGGGATACGATGTGGTGAGCGGCTGGCGCAAGGAACGGGTTGACAATCTTGTCATGCGACGCATTCCGTCACGCTGCGCCAACTGGCTGATGGCCAGATTCTCTGGCGTTGACATTCACGATTTTGGTACCACCTACAAGGCTTATCGACGCGAGGTAATCCAGAATATTCCTCTCTACGGCGAGATGCACCGCTTCATTCCGGCGCTCGCAAGTTGGTATGGAGCGTCGATCTGCGAAATTCCCATCAAGAACATCCCGCGCGAACGGGGCAAGAGTCACTACGGCATCGGGCGCACCTTCGGCGTCTTCTTTGACCTGCTGACCATTCGCTTCCTGCTGAAGTACATGAGCCGCCCGCTGCACTTCTTCGGCGGTTTCGGCGTGCTGGGCATCATGGCGGGTTGCAGCATGGCCGCGACTTTGCTGGGACTGAAGATCTTCGATCCGCAATTGGACGTGATGCACCATCATGGGCCAATGTTTGTGATTGCTTCGGTGCTGATAATCTCCGGAATCCAGTTGCTGGCAATTGGCATGTTGGGTGAGTTGCAGGTGCGACATTTCCACACCGGCCAACAGCGCACGCCATATGCCATTGACCGCATGTTGCGCCGGCGTGCGCCAAAAGAGCCGCGCATATTGTCGAAAGACTAGAGACTGGGAATAGGAATTTGAAAAGCCCCGCTCCGGCGTCGCCGGGCGGGGCTTGGTGTTTTTTGGAGGCGAGTGCCGCAGAAAAGCTCGTTCCTATCGATAACGTTGCCCTTGCAGCAGTCCACCCTCAGGGTTCATCCTGAACCAGAGATGAAAGCCATTCAGATTCACGAGACAGGCGGGCCGGAGGCTCTGAAGCTGGCCGAGTTGCCCATTCCTCAGCCGGGACCGGGACAAGTGTTGATCCGCGTGGAAGCTGTCGGGGTCAACTTTATCGAGGTCTATTTTCGCAAGGGCGTGTATAAGGCTGCGCTGCCTTTGACGCCGGGCAGCGAAGCGGCGGGCACGGTGGAGGAGCTAGGTCCGGGCGTGACTGGCTTCGCCGCCGGAGACGCGGTCGCATCAGTGAGCGTGCTGGGCAGTTATGCCGAGTACGCGCTGGTTCCTGCGGCACAACTTATAAGGATTCCCGCAGGGCTGAGCATGGAGCAGGCAGCGGCAGCCTTGTTGCAAGGGATGACAGCGCACTATTTAGCTCACTCCACTTTTCCGCTGAAGGCTGGAGAGACGGCGCTCATTCACGCAGGAGCAGGCGGAGTGGGTCTCTTGTTGACTCAAATGGCCTCGCGGTTGGGAGCACGGGTGATTACCACGGTCTCTACCAAGGCCAAGGCGAAGCTGACACGTGAGGCGGGCGCTTCGGAAGTGATTCTTTACACCCAACAGGACTTCGAGGCTGAGGTAAAGCGGCTGACCGATGGCAAGGGCGTTGACGTGGTCTACGACTCGGTGGGCAAAGATACGTTTGAAGGCAGCCTGAATTGCCTCCGGCCACGCGGGCTGCTGGCTCTGTTTGGCGCTTCAAGCGGACCTGTGCCGCCTTTCGATCTGATTCAACTCAGCGGCAAGGGCTCGCTGTTTATTACACGCCCCACGTTGTGGCATTACGTGTCAACGCGCGCTGAGCTGGAATGGCGCTCCGGCGATGTGTTGGGCTGGGCCGCCAAGGGCGAACTCAAACTGCGCACAGAGTTTGTGTATCCGCTGGCCGAGGCCGCGCAGGCCCATATCGATCTCGAAGCGCGCAAGACGACGGGCAAGATTCTGCTGGAACCGTAAAAAAAAGGGAGTCGGGGACAAACGAATGGGTTCCCCATCCTTGCCGAGTATTTGTTCTTGCGGCAAGGGTGGGATAGCACGATCCCAACTTTTCGGGAATACTAAAAAGCTCTTTACGACACGCTCACGCCGCCTTGGCCAGCGCCTCAATCTCCTCAGCCAATGCTTCAGCCGCCTTTACGCAGGCTCCACGGTCAACGTCGAGGTGTGTGACAAGGCGCATCGCATCTGGCCCAACAGCATTGGCCAGAATGTTGCGCGCCTTGAGCCGTGCCGATAGTTCCGCCGCGCTCAATCCGCCGGTCAACCGGAAAATCACGATATTGGTCTCGACCGCATCGAAGTCGATCTCGACCTCGTCGATGTTGGAAAGCGCCTCGGCCAACAGCCGCGCGTTGGAGTGGTCCTCATGAAGCCGCGCCGGACCTTGCTCCAGCGCAATCAGTCCCGCCGCAGCAAGAATGCCTGCCTGGCGCATTCCGCCGCCTAAAGCTTTTCTATAAAGGCGCGCCCGCGCCATCAGATCCGCCGAGCCCACCAACATGGAACCCACCGGCGCGCCCAGTCCTTTCGAGAGGCAGAACATCACTGTATCGAAGCCGCGCGTAAGCGCCTTCACATCCACGCCCAAAGCCACAGACGCATTGAAGATGCGCGCTCCGTCCAGGTGCAGCGGGAGTTTCCGCTCCTTTGCTCCGGCCCAAATCTCTTCCAGCACCGGCAACGGTGTGACACTGCCTCCCGCAAGATTTGCCGTGTTCTCAATCTCGATCAGTCCAGTTGCGGCGCGAAATGCTCCGCGCGCGTAGATGGCCGGCTCAATCTGCTTCCAGGTTAAAATGCCGCGTTCAGCTGGAACGGCCCGCACCAGGCAACCGGAAAATACCGCTGTCGTGGCCATCTCCCAATCAAGAATATGCGCCCGTGACTCGGCGATCACCTCCTGGCCGGGCTGCGTGTGCAGCCTTATGCCGATCTGGTTTCCCATGGTGCCGGTGGGCACGAAGAGCGCCGCCTCGCGGCCGAATCTCTCCGCAGCGCGCCGCTCCAGAAGATTGACGGTAGGGTCCTCGCCATAAACGTCGTCGCCCACCTCGGCCGCGGCCATTGCCGCGCGCATCTCCGCCGTGGGCCGAGTGACTGTATCCGAACGCAAGTCGATGATTGTTGCCATTGTCTTTCCTTTCCGTTTCTTGGACCTTCGTTAATGGATGCCGAATATACTGCACGGGACATTTTGCGCAATGGTGTATACCGTGCTCCAGATACGAGACAGACGATCATGGCGGCGATGCAGTCCAATGACGAGGAGATCGATTT
>JBAPYY010000798.1:0-1845 GCA_049284975.1 Occallatibacter sp. | reverse complement strand
TCATCGTGGATGTTGCTGTCGTAGTAGCGTTCCTGCCAGAACTTCTCGCGCGAGCCTCTGAGCTTGCGCGAAGTAATCTGCTTAACGGCTTTGAGAAACTGCGCCAGCAGAATCCGCGGCGGCTCGTGGACGAGCAGGTGAACATGCTCCGGCATCAGAACGTAGGCGTAAATCCGCGCACGATGTCGAGCGCGCGCCTGCTCGAGCACGGTCTCCACCGTTTCCCGCGCACCCGGCGGTTCCAGCAGCGGAAGACGGTGAAAGCAACTGAAGGTGATGAAATGCAGTGATTCCGCTCTCTGGAACCGTTTCAAGCCGCTCGGCATGAGCCCATCTTAGCCCCCATCACGCCCGCTCATCGCAAAGAACGCGATGAACGGGGCATAGACCAAAAGGTTCACATCTCGGATCAATGACTGGGTAACATGCCAGATAAACGTCCCATACCCCGCTTTGCCCCTCAAAACCGCGCCAAAACCGGCCACCAAACTGCGTTTTGGCGTCGCTTTTGGGCAATTCTGAGCGAACCTTTGCGCGCATTCGGGAAATTCTGGGGTTAGCTTTGCCCTCTAAAGGTTCAATTTCCGGGTATTTGTCTCGAAAAATCGCAACCTTCCAAGCGAACCTTTTGGGGTCAAATGCAACCATTCAAGCGAACATTTGCAGGGGGTTACGCACCGCTAAAACCAACATTCCGCTTGATTTCAAGCCGTTTACCATCCCGCAGCAAAAACACGCAGTTTTCCCACGCGAAATCCCGCCGTCCGGCAAACCGCCCCGCGACAGGTTCTGAAACTGGGTGGAGGAGAATGGTCGGGACGGGCAGATTTGAACTGCCGACCCCTCGCACCCCAAGCGAGTGCTCTACCAGGCTGAGCCACGTCCCGACATAAGGCAGCCGGTCCATTGTGGCGGACCGGCTTTGGGGTCTTGATTAGTTTACACCGATGCGGCGGCGCTGGGGACCCGCGCTGCGTTAGTGCGAGGGCGGCACATACTCCGAGGGCAGGGCCGAGCCCTCGCCGAAGAAGAACTGCTCCATCTGCTCCACGAGGAACTGCTGCGCCTGGGGCAGCCACGGCTGCAGGCGGTACTCGTTCAGCAGCATCTTCTGGTGGTTGAGCCACTCGTCCCACGCTGCTTTGGAGACGTTTTTGTAGATCTTCTGTCCGAACTCGGAGTCGAAGGGCGGCTCGTCGAGTCCCTCCATCTCCTTTTTGTAGCGAACGCAAAAAACGGTATGCGCCATGCGAAAAAGTGCTCCCAGATGTCATTGTAACTGGACGGCGGGAGAGTCCCGGCTTGCGGAACTTGGCTTGCGACTCCGTAGCCGGCGATCGAGTTTCCCGTGGTACGGCCCGAGCAAATCTGACCAGACCGATGCTCTCGATGAGGACAACAATGATACTGGCGCCTGATCTGCCTCCCGAAAGCGGTCGAATTTCGAGCGAGCTCAGAACGAGCGGCCCTGTCCCAAAAGGAGCAACCATGTCCGATGTGAATGTATCTGGCCTCAATGAGTCTGGCCTCTCTGACAACGCCGCCGGCGGTCTTTCCTACATCACGATCATCCCGGCAATTGTGTTTCTGATCCTTGCGCCCTTCAAGAAGAGCTCGTATGTCCGCTTCCACGCCTGGCAGTCGATCTTCTTTTATGTTGCCTGGGCCGTGGTGCATATTCTGGTCACGGTGGTACAAAACCTGATTCCAGCCGTCGTCTTCCTCACCTTGACGTTGTGGCAACTGGTGGATCTCGCCTTCTTTGTCGTGCTGGTGATCGTGTTCGTCAGCGCTTTCAATGGCAAGCGCTTCATGCTGCCCATCATTGGCGGACTGGCAGAGAAG